>CBAAAA010000001.1:0-6258 GCA_964658695.1 uncultured Solirubrobacteraceae bacterium
CGATCCTGAAACCGGAGATCTTCAGTGGCATTGGTCCTCTGTTCCGAAGCCCGGAGAGCCCGGTTCCGAGACCTGGCCGAATGTAGAGGCAATGGAGCACGGGGGTGGCATGACCTGGGTCCCGAGCACCTATGATCCCCAACTCAAGCTGATGTATCTGGGAACCGGTAATCCACAGCCCGTGATCGCCGGGAAGGGCCGCAAGGGCGATGATCTATTCACCGAATCGATTGTGGCTTTGCACGTCGACACCGGGAAGCTTGCCTGGTATTTTCAGGCCTCGCCGCACGATACCCATGACTGGGACGCAGTGGAAACGCCGGTGCTGTTCGATGACGAGATCGATGGGCATGCTCGTAAGCTGCTGGCGCAGGCGAGCCGAAACGGGTTTTTCTTTGTACTCGACCGCACCACAGGCGAAAGGGTGCTGACGTCTCAGTTCATCAAGACCAACTGGTCTAAAGGAGTAAACGCGAAGGGCGAACCGATTCCAAATCCCGCCAAAGAACCGCAGATCGACGGTGCTCTTGTTACTCCGAATCAAGGAGGCGCAGCGAACTGGCCGCCACCCAGCTTCAGTTCCAAAACGGGCCTGTTTTATGTGAATGCAACTCGCGCTTTCAGCGAATATTACCTATTTGACGACAGCGAAAAGCCGGAAGGTTGGAGCGGCAATGACCGCGGGGGCGGTGGGGAATCCATGCTGGAGGCGATTGATTATCGCACCGGCGAGATTCGCTGGTCGCATAAATGGCAGGGCCCTGGCGCGCGTTCAGGAGTCTTGACGACCGCCACAAACGTGCTGTTCACAGGCGACAGTTCGAGCAACCTGGTTGCTTTGGATGCTGCTACAGGCAAGTCGATCTGGCACGCTAATCTGGGGGCGGCCGTCAGCAATGGCCCGATGAGCTACGAACTGGATGGAACGCAGTATGTTGTCGTCGGAGCAGGAGACTGCCTGTTCGGCTTCGCCATGCTTTCATCGAAGTGATTCAGGTAACCGGACGACGCTTGCCGATCTGCGTAGCTTGTTCGAACGCGAACGCCAATTGCAGGACTCCCCAATCATCATGATGCCGACCAACGATTTGAAGTCCGATCGGAAGCCCATTGGTTGAGAAAGCGCACGGAACCGAGATGGCAGGGTTTCCGGTGACCGAGATGTAATATGCCGACTTCATCCAGGCGATGTAGTTCTCCATCTTGAACCCGGCGATCTCGACGGGGTAATGCTTCTCGAGGTCAAAGGGCAGCACCTGATTAACCGGCAAGATGAAGAAGTCGTACTCTCCTTTAAATCCGCAAAGCCGCTGAAACAAAGCCGTCCGCTTCGCCTCAATCCGCGCGAGATAGGGGCCGGTGAGCTTGCGCCCTTCTTCAACATGCCAGTGAATGTATGCATTGAGCTGATCGCCATGGGTCGCCATCAGATCTCCGAAAGAGAGCTCTGTTGACCAGTGCCGCCAAGCCAGGAAGCATTCATTTGCGTCGCTGAAATCCGGCTCCGCATCTTTGACGACGCACCCCAAGGATTCGAATACGTTCCTTTGCGCTTGCACGGCATGTTTCACCTCGGGCTCCCAGGGCAGCCCAAGGTCCTGAAACATTGCTACCCGAACGCCTTTGAAGTTCCTTCCCCCGAGCGGCTGTGCGAACTGCGTCCCGGGCTGATCGATTGAAATCGGCGAATGGTGATCGAAGCCGGCTAGCACGCTCAAGAAATAGGCGCAATCGGCGACGTTACGGGCAACCGGGCCGGGAACCGACAATTCGAACCAACCTAAGCGGGTGGGCACATTGGAGACGCGTCCGGGCGAGGTTCGCATCCCGACCACATTGCAAAAGTTAGGCGGATTCCGCAGCGAGCCGCCCATGTCGCTCCCATCTGCAAGCGGAACCATTCCGCAGGCGACCGCGACCGCACCACCACCCGTGCTGCCGCCGCAAGTTTTGCTGAGGTCATAAGGGTTGCGCGTGGGACCAAACACTGGATTGAATGTTTGGGAGCCCAAGCCAAACTCCGGAACGTTGGTCTTTCCGATCACGATCGCTCCGGCCCCCTTCTCGCGCTGCACGACCCGGCAATCGAAGTCCGGGACATCGTTCTGGTGTAAGGGTGAGCCAAAGGTCGTGCGTATGCCACTCGTTTCATGCAAATCCTTCACCGCCACCGGCAAGCCATGTAAGGGGCCCAGCCATCGTCCGGCCGCCAGGGCTTCGTCAGCCGCCGCGGCCTGCGCCATCAACTGCTCCTCAGGAACCAAGGTGACGATCGAGTTGACTTGCGGATTAATGCGTCTGATCTGTTTCAAGTGCGCTTGCATGACCTCTCGAGCTGAGACCTTCTTCAACCGTAGCGAGTGTATAAGGTTAATAGCCGGCATGAAACAGATTTCGTCAGAGGAATCGCTTCTTGTTTCCTGCGCAGCGATGGCTGACGATGTCATTGATCTGGCCGCTGCGGCTGCGCTGGTTCCAATTTTCAGAGTGTCGCGACGCGTCATCCTGTAATCATTCCATGCACGTACGGCAGAGTTCATGGAAGTCCCACAGGGTCGTGAGCCAAAGCGTTAGACTTGAGCCATGCCGAAACTTCCGATCGTGGGAGAACTTGCGGAGGAGTTTGAGTTACCGGACTCAACCGGGATGCCGCGTAAGTTATCGGAACTGGTCTCGCAGGGCCCTTTGGCGCTGCTGTTTTATCGCGGCAGTTGGTGACCGTTCTGCCTCCGTCAGTTGGCGGATTACCGGGATCACTATTCGCAAATCCGGGCCTTGGCCGCGAATGTAGCAGCGGTCTCGGTAGATGCGCCTGCAGAGTCGGAGGCCGTGCGTGCCCACCTCTTTTTGCCTTTTCCGATTTTGTGCGATACAGAACGGCGCGTTGTTAAGCTTTGGGACATCTACAATCCACGCGAGAAGGGTGGAATTGCAAAGCCAGCGGTTTTCATTATTGATCAGGACCGGGTCGTGCGTTACGCCGCGGTGGATACGGTTGTGAAGCGGGTCCCGGTCGAGGAAATCACTGCCGGGCTTCAAGTGGTTGCGGATGTGTCGCCAGGTCGGCGCAGAGTTATCCTCCCGCACCTGTCGGACTGGCTAAACGCGATTCGGAATGGCATGCGAAGGTAGCGGCAGGCCATCTTGCTTATTGCCAGAATGTAGTACATTAGCTGTAAGCGGCGATTGAGTCTGCCACTTACAGCTACTAAGGGAAGTTTGTCTAAGTGCCGGAATTCGAGTATTAGTATTACCTGCGAGTTATTGTTCTTACTCTGACCTGATAGCGCCAGATAGCAGCCGCGGAAATCGCCAGCAAGATAAAAGTGTAAGTTGCCGGCTCCGGCGCGGAGCTTGGTGACACCACAGGGGCGAAGACGTCTCCCGCGCCCATAAGACTAAATGCGGAAGTGAAGTCTCCGGTCGCAATTGCACTTCCGTCCAGAGAGATGTCCCCCGTATAACCTGCGAAAAGGCCCGTCCCACCGAGCACGTCAGCAGTGCCTGATCCTGAAGCGGCGGTACCGTTCGGATCGAAAATTATGCTCGGGGCCGTGAACGTTCCAGTCAGGGTGTTTCCTGATCCGAAATCAAAGAGAAATGATCCACTACCAGTAGTTAGTGTTGAATCAAACGTCCCGTTAATCGACAGGGAAGTATTGCCGAGCGGAGCAAGGCTGCCCGTGCCATCGGCAGTAAAGCTCAAGGTCGATTGATCTGTAATCGCGGCATTGCCGGTGATCGAGAGTGAAACGCTTTCCGCATTAAGCGAAAGGCAGATTGTCGAAAGTAGAAGAAGTAAAAATGAAGTTTTGCGCAAACGAACCTCCAGGTCCACATTCTGCATTAAATCGATGCTTTTAGTTAATACCAGTACTCCTTGCCCGTAATTCCGGCGGGTATACACTGCAGAGCGTTTCAGCAGGTTCGTAAATAGATCTGTGATCCTGCAGCGATTGCATATACTCTCGTCATGCCCTCCGGTGACGCCCGCCACAGAAGCAGGGCGTCTATGGCAGCACGCACGTTCGGCCTTGGGCTATTCCTCGCGGCCGCCCCTTGTATTGCAAGGACGAAAATGATTACGCAATACGGTCATGACAGCTGGATCAGCCAAAACGGTCTCCCGGGTGAAGCTGTGTATCAGATCGTCCAGACATCCGACGGATATCTCTGGTTAAGATCGTCGAGCGGGCTGGTGCGTTTCGATGGCAATCGGTTCTCCTTCGTATCAACAAAACAGCCAGGAGATAGCGGTACCGACGCGGTTCGGGCGATCTGTCTAAGCCGCGATGGAGGGTTGATCGTGCGCGGCGTGGAAAAGACATTACAGCTACGGAATGGAAAGTATTCGGCGTTGCTTGCTCCGGCGGCGCTTCCGCACCGCGTTGTTCGTCAGGTGATCGAGATGCGGAGCGGGCAACTCTGGGTGGGCGCCGACGATTCGCTTTATGCCGCCCAAAATGGGCAGCTGAAGATGGTCCAGGATGAAACCCAGTGGATCACCGCCTTTCTCGAAGATCGTGTTGGCCATCTCTGGATTGGATCCTCCTTCGCGCTCTCCCAATATGATGGTCGAAAACTCACTACATACGCTTACGGGCACAAAGAGGAAGGTGTCGAGGCACTGGCTCAGGATCCAACGGGGACTCTGTGGGTGGGCACAAGGCACGGATTACATCGGTTGGAGGGCAGTCGTCTCACAGAAGTCACTTTGATGAATCCATTGGCCGGCAAGCGCGTCACGGCAATCCTGTGGGACCGAACAGGCGGCCTGTGGGTGGGAACGGATGGATTTGGTGTGTTCCGGCTTTCTGAAGGACGGTGGTCGCAGTTCTCAAGGTCAGACGGCTTGACCGACGATGCGGTCTTATCGCTGCAGGAGGATCGCGAGGGAAGCATCTGGGCTGGAACCAAAAGCGGATTAGACAGGTTTCGCGAAACTAAGATCCTTCCTTATACAAAGCGTGAGGGACTAATCAACGATGACACCTCTACCGTCGCGCAGCGTAGCGACGGAAGCGTGTACATCTTCTCCGAAGGAGGCGGACTTACAGAACTGAAAGGTGACGAGGTCAAGCACTACACCGCGGAAGACGGGCTCGGAAGCAATTACGGCGGCTCAATGTTCGAGGATTCGCAGGGCAGCCTCTGGATTGGAACCGACATGGGGCTGAGCCGACTTAAGGATGGCAAGATTCGCAATTATACGGCGAATGGTCAGTTTCTGACGCAGTTTGTGTCGGCAATTGGAGAGGATGAGGAAGGCCTGATCGTCACCGCTGCGAACAGGCATCTGTATCACATGACGCAGGGGCGGTTTACACCCTTCACTCTGAATGGACTGCCGTCCCCGCTGACAGCGGGCCAGTACGTCCATTGCATCAGTCGCGATGCCGATGGAACTCTGTGGGCAGCGACCGACGGGGTTTTCTACAAATTTCCAAAGCAGTCCGCAGAACAGGCCAAACGGGAAGGAATCCGATATGAAAGTTTCCCATTTCCCGATGTGGAGCAGATCTATGATGACGGCCGGGGAAGCTTGTGGCTGGTTCAAGGGCAAGCGGGATTGTTGCGCTATCGGACGCGCGACTCACGCGTGACTCGATATACGACGCGCTGCGGGTTACTTGACAACGATCTCTCGCGAGTCCTGGCGGATCAGTATGGACAACTATGGATGAGTTCGGCGCGGGGTATCTTTTCCGTCGCCCGCCAGGACCTGGACGATTACGCAGAAGGGAAGCTGCAGAGAGTTCGATGCGCCGTTTATGGCACGACCGATGGAATGAGAACTGCTGAGGCCTCGCTTGCGAAACACCAGCCCGCGGGGTGGACAACGCAGGACGGCCGACTCTGGTTTACGACTCGAAAGGGCGTTGCGGTCATCGACCCGGCACACATTCCACTGAACACCCTGGCGCCCCCCGTCGAAATAGAAGAGGCACGAGTCAACCAGGACCTTTATAGACCAGAGCCGGATATGAAGATACCGTCCGGCGAAAAGAATATCGAGCTCCACTACACAGCTTTGAGTTTCCTGATTCCCGAACGGATGCGTTTTCGCTATCGACTCGAAACTTATGACCGGGACTGGGTTGACGCCGGCAACCGCCGGGAAGCTTACTATACGCACCTGGCTCCGGGTCGCTACCGATTTCAGGTCATAGGCTCAAACAGCGACGGAGTGTGGAACAGGACAGGAGCGACCTGGGATTTCTCGATTACACCCGCCTATTACCAAACGATCTGGTTCAG
>CBAAAA010000001.1:6268-37519 GCA_964658695.1 uncultured Solirubrobacteraceae bacterium
TGCCTGCTCGCGGCTCTGGCTGCTCTGTCGCTCTTGTATATGTTTCGACTGCGGCGTCTGTCGACGCAGATGCAAGGCAGGTTTGACGAACGGTTAGCGGAGAGAATGCGCATCGCTCGAGAGCTGCATGATACTTTGCTGCAGAACATGACCGGACTCTCGCTTCAGATTGCCGGGTTATCTAAGGTCGTGGCCACTCCAGAAGTGGCCAGAGAGCGGCTGCAAGGTTTGAGACAGCAAGCCGAAGACTGCCTGCGTGAAGCCCGGCAGTCCGTTTGGGATATACGAGAGGCAGAGATCATCGATGTCGGCGCCGCCCTGCGCGAATCTGGTGAGCGCTTCACTGCCGGGAAATCGACAAAGTTTTCCTTCCTTGTTGAGGGTGCCTCCGTACCGATAGAGGCGACGGCGCGGCAGCAACTTCTACGGATCGGCCGAGAGGCCATCGGCAATGCGGTGCACCATGCTCAGGCGACCCGGATTGACGCGCTGTTAAGCTTTCAACCTGGTTTTATTATGTTGCGAATTTCTGACGACGGCTGCGGCTTCGATCCCGACCGGGCCGGTAGCCTGCCTGGGCACTTCGGCATGGTAACCATGCGGGAGCGCGCAGAGCAGCTGCATGGTTCAATAACGATATCCAGTAAGGTCGGGCAAGGTACGTGTATACAAGTCTCTGTTCCAAGTTCCAGAGATCTGGGATGACTAAGCGTGACGAGGCCAGCGAGCCGGGCGCTTCTGGATGAACGCCGTCATGCCTTCCTGAGCCTCTGGTTGCTGAGCGTTGGCGCTCATCGCTTGACTGGCAAGAACATAGGCGTCAGCCTGGTCGAGTTCGGCCTGCTTATAGAAAGCATTTTTCCCAATGCCTACGACCACCGGGCTCGATTCGGCAATGCGTGCCGCGAGCGACCGGGTAGCCGAGCGTAGACTTGCCGCCGGTACCACCCGGTTCACCAATCCCCAGTCAGCGGCCATATGTGCGCTGATCGTCTCTCCAGTGAGGAGCATCTCCATGGCGCGTTTTCGGCCAATCGAGCGGGTTAGCGCCACCATCGGCGTTGAACAGAACAGCCCGATCCGGACTCCCGGAGTTGCAAAGGAGGCCTCTTCAGACGCAATGGCCAGATCGCACGTAGCGACAAGCTGGCAGCCGGTAGCGGTAGCCAATCCCTGCACTTCGGCGATCACCGGCTGCCGCATCGATTGAATCTTCGTCATCAGGTGAGTGCAAGCGCAGAAGATCCGCTTGTAATCTGACGGACACCGCTCCAGCATTTCATTCAGATCGTGTCCTGCGGAAAACACCGGGCCCTGGGAGGCCAGAATGACCACCTGAACGGAACGGTTGAGTTCCAGAGTGTGGAGAGACTCGTGCAGCTCGAGCATCAGATCAAGCGAAAGCGCATTGCGTCGTTCTGGGCGGTTCAGAGTAACGGTAGCGATTCCATTTTCAACGTCCGAAAACAATCCTGGTTTCATAGACACCTCAGATCTATTGTGCGTTATAACTGGGCGGCTGGAGTCCGGAAGGTTCTGGCCGACGGGTTTTGATTGAAGAAAAACGATTGAAACAGGTGGTCCGGCTTTATCGACCGCAAGCCGGACCTCCTGTTCCCGCAGGAACTATCTGCCACCAACAAGCCGGTAAAAGAACACTGTTATGGCGTCCACGACGCGTATATAAACTGCCATGGAAAGAGCGAAAAAGAGAACAACGAAGGTGGTCTCGCGGATTTGATTCCAAGTCGGCCAAGCTACTTGTTTCATCTCCAACCGGACTTCTTTGAGGTATCGCTGAACTCTTCCGCCATCGCTGGCAGCGTCCTTCGCTTGCTCAATGGACGCAGATGTTTCAGCGGACGTTTTGTCCTCTGACATATCCAACGACCTTTCAAGCTTTATGTTTCAGTTCGAAAAGGTTCCACCCGGGCATGAGCAAGGTGCAAGCTTTTCGTTAACGGAATTGAAATGTTTAGGCCGGAGGTGCTCTATCGGGGGCGGCGGGAAAATAGGGTCCAGGAGCGGAACTTGCGCATCGATCGGGCGCCTGCTTTAGTCGAGCGCAAGCGATCAAGGGCGCAGACAACATCAGGAAGACCGGAACGAGCAGGTCCACGGATGAGTCGTACGTAGTGAGGCAGCAGACCCCGAGTATCAGGATCAGGACCAGCAGCAGCAAGATGAACGATTTTCGTCTTGCGCGGTAGTGGCTCATGAGCAGTAGTTTACTGGATCGGTTTGAAGGGTGTTGTTGATGCCCGGTAAACTACTCGCGGACAACTTCTTTAAAGCCGTGGATCGACAGGTTCGCTTTCGAGAGCCAAAACACCGAAGACACACTCGTGAACTCGGCGCAACGGCTCTTCCCGTACAAACCTTTCCAACGCTTCGAGCCCCAGAGCAAATTCGCGCAATGCGAGAGAGCGTTTCGTGCTTAAGTTGCGCTGTCGTAACCGCGTCAGGTTCTCTTCGTCTGCGTATTCAGGCCCGTATATGATTCGAAGATATTCGCGTCCGCGGCATTTCAATGCGGGCTGCGCCAGATCCCGTCGTCCACGCTGGATGAAGTCAAGCGGCTTTATCACCATGCCTTCGCCGCCGCTGCTGGTCATTTCCTCCCACCAGTCAATGGCATCCTGCTCGCTTGCCGCATCCGCCAGGTCCACCTTCTTCCATTCAGTGGCCATTAGCAGATTGGCGTTTTGCGCGCAGAGCTTCGCGATCATTTCCATGTGCCATATATGGTTCTGATTGGAGTGAACAGCGCCCTGCGAAGCCAGCACATAGAAGGGCGCCAGACGGATATCCGCAATCGACTGAACCGGCCAGCAATAGCGACTGTAAGCTGTCACATAACGTGAAGCCGCCTCCTGCTTGTGGCGAAAGCGATCCGCGAGCGCCATTGCCTCAGGATTGAAGCTGGCTGCGGAATCGAGTGCCGCAATCACATACGGCAGAGAAGCGCGCGCCGCTGCGCCGGCCGGGGCATATTGATCACGCAGCAATTCCTTTGATTTCACCGACCAGGGCATCAGCTCGCAATCGAGTGTCAACCAATCAGTATGCAGCTCTTCCCATAGGTTCGCTTGACTGATGGCGGCGTGAACACCCGATAGCAGCGCTCTCTCCAAAGACCCATCCCCGAAAAAGCGCCGGCCCGTGCGCGTGTAGCAGATTCCTATGCCTTCTCCGACCATGCCAAAGCGCTTGCGAGCCGATGGTTCATCGCGACAGATACTGACGACTGCACGGGAACCCATATGCTTCCTTTCGCAGACCACGGAAGCAACGCCCTCGTTCCGGTAGTAACGAAACGCATCGTCGGGATACTCAAGATACCCTGTGCGGTGACTGGTCTCAGACGGCGACATGGTGGGCGGCAGATAGGTCAGCCATTTCGGATTCGCTGCAAAACGGCTCATCACTTCGAGAGCCGCGGCCGCGTTCTCCTCACGAATCGTCACCGCGCGATGGATCCGGGTAGTAATGATGCGCTTGCCGAGCACATCTTCAATCTCCAGCAGCTCATCTTCACGCTGCTGCGCACTTAGCGACGCGGTCTCTTCCGTCTTTGCAAAGCCCCGCAGCGGCTGATAGTAGGTGCGGAAGGCCGGAACCGAGACGAGCTCCTTTTCCGGGTAACGCAAGGCAGTCAGGCTGCCGCCGAATACACATCCGGTATCGATGTTGATGGTCCGGTTCAGCCACTCGGGCTCCGGCACTGGAGTGTGGCCGTAGACAACGGTGGCCTGTCCCCGATATCCGGCGGCCCAATTCAGTCTGACCGGCAGGCCCAGATCATCCAGCTCGCCGGTTGTTTCTCCGTAGAGTGCAAAATCGCGAACCTTGGCCGATCCGCGTCCCTGCATTTCCTCCTTCATCCCGGCGTGCGCGACCACCAGCTTGCCGTCATCCAGAACGTAGTGACTGACCAGGCCATCAAGAAAGACTGCAACGGCATCACGGAACTCGGCGCTTTCTTCCTGCAATTGTTCGATCGACTCTGCAAGACCATGAGTAACCGGTCCCTCTTTGCCGCGAAGTTTCTTCACGAGTTTAAGATCGTGATTGCCCGGCACACAAAGGGCCAAGCCGGATTGGACCATGCTCATCACCAGCTTCAAAACGGCTGGAATTTTGGGACCTCGATCGACCAGATCGCCGACAAAAACGGCTTTCCTTCCCGCCGGAGCACTCACCTGGATCTGATCGTTCTCGATCTCAATCCGATAACCAAGGCGTTCCAGCAGCGTCACTAACTCGTCGTAACACCCATGCACATCGCCAATGAAGTCAAACGGCCCGTGGTCGGATTTGCGATTATTCCAAAGCGGCTGACGCTCAATTTCAACTGAATCGATCTTCTCCGGGCTGTCGAGAATGTGTACATGACGGAAGCCTTCGCGCTCCAGATTGCGCAGGGATTGTTTCATCATCTGCGACTGGTTGCGGATCACGTGAGATCCAAAGTTTCGATCCGGGCGCTGGCGATTGCGGTCCGCACAAAGGTGTTCTGGAAGATTCAGAACGATGGCGACGGGAAGCACATGATATTCGCGCGCCAGATCCACTAACCGCTTGCGTCCTTCAGGCTGCACGTTGGTGGCATCAACAACGGTCAAACGTCCGGATGCGAGCCGCCTGGCCGCGATGAAATGCAGAACCGCAAATGCGTCATTAGTTGCGGCCTGATCGTTCTCGTCATCGGACACGAGATACCGGCAGTAATCGGAGGACAGCACCTCGCTCCCTTTGAAATGCCGTCTTGCAAAGGTCGACTTACCGCTGCCCGATGGTCCGATTAGAATGACGAAGGACAATTCGGGGATCACCAACTTCATCGTTCAAAAACTCCCATCTGCGTAGGAGGGCCCACCATCGGGTCCTCGACGCCCACAGGCAGGAAACGGACGTGATAGTCGAACCTCTCTCCAATACCGTTGGCCCAAGTCTGAAACTCTGACCTGGTCCATTCGAAACGATGATCGCGATGCCGCAAACGTCCTGCCGGCAGGGATTCGAAACAGTCGTTGTACTCGGCGTTCGGCGTAGTGATGATTACTGCACCTGGACGCGCATGTTTGAAAAGCACCTGTTCAAACGCAGCCAGTCGTGCGGGGTCCAGATGTTCAATCACCTCAATGACAGCCGCGGCATCGAATCCATTCAGACGCGCATCGCGGTAGAGAAGCGACCCATGAATCAACTGAATGCGACTCCTCGCGGCCGGCGCCATTTGATCCAGGTGTAAGCCTTTAGACGCCTTCTCGAGCACGCGCCAGGAAACATCCATTCCAACAATTCGTTCGAAGGCACGATCCTGCAAGAGCGGCCGCAACAACTTCCCTTCACCGCACCCAACATCCAGGACGCTCTTCGCCGTAATCGACTTCAAGACAGAGAGAACAGTCCCGATGCGCTGCTCCCACAATTTCAGCGGCTCCTCGACTGCGATTTCTTCTTCCGGGGGGGATGCGTCGCTCTCTGCCGTGTCTTCTTCTGAGAGCCGCGAAAGAGCGCTGCTGGTCAGCTTGCGATCGTGGCGCAGGTATCGCGCGGTGATGCTGTCCCGTTCGGGGTGATTGGCCAGCCAGCCCTCGCCCTTTCGCAGCAGTTTCTCCACTTCATCCTCACCGACCCAGTAATGCTTCTCCGCATCCAACACCGGCACGAGGACATAGAGATGTGTCAACAAATCCTGAAGGCGACAACGGTTCTTCAGACGAATGGTGCGGTGTGGTCCAATGCCCCACTCAGGAAAGTTCTCATCGAGCAGATAGCCGGTGGACTGCAGATCATAGCCGAGGGGGTGAAAGAGCCGGTCCAAGTAGTCTGGTTCCGCTCTGCAAGGTACGGCGGTCACCACAGCTTCGAAATCCAGCACCTGATCCGCTAGCGCCTGCCTTTCCTTGCTGCGGCCGTTCATAGCCGTGCCAAATACATTCGAAAGCGCAACGCTGAGAAACGAAGAAGCCGCATAGGGCCGGTCATTCACGTATTGCCGCAGTGATTCGTTCACTGCCTGCGAGCGTCCACGAACCAGTCCCACCGGATCCACATCAAGCAGCAGCGCCGCTTGTGATCGTTCCACACTCTGTTCAGGGTAGAAGACATGCGCTTTTCCGAACGGCAAGTCGAAATCGTGAATTCGCGCCGGGTTCTTGTGGAGCAGATATCCAAGGTCGGAGGTCGAGATGTCCGCGGCGATGGTGAGCAGCACTTCCCGAGTATAAAAAAGGCCTGCCCCGAAGGACAGGCCGGTACGAACGGAAGTTGCAGGAGCTTCCTCAGAAGAGGAACTTCACCGCCAGTTGAACCTGCCTTGGCGAAACCGCCGTTGAACTGATCACACCAAATGTGGTGTCGTTGATATTTGTGTCCGGGGCAGAGAACTGCGGATGGTTCAGCGCGTTGAAGGCCTCCAGCCGGAACTGAACGTTGTATCGGTTTTCGGCGCCAAAATAGTTGTTCTTGAACAGCGACAGATCAGCTGAAGCGACTCCGGGGTTTCTCACATCCGGCAAGGTGCGGCTGGTGTTTCCAATCGTGAATGCAGGCGGGTTTGAGAAGACTGACGTGTTGAACCACCGATAGATGTTCGGGTTGCTGATTGCAGCCGACGTGCCGTTATTGTCCGGCGGTTCCGGATATACCGTCTTTAGGCCAGTGTTCACGTTGGCCGAACCGAGCACGATCGGCGTACCGCTCTGAAACGTGATAATGCCATTCACTTCCCAGCCCGAAACCATCAGGTTTGCGAACCGCGGCGCATTGTTGGCGAAGGCCTTTCCTTTTCCGAACGGAAGCTCGTACAGGAAGTTGCCGACCACGCTATGCGAGATGTCCTGCGGAGAGACTGCCCACTCCAGGCCCCGATTGTACTGATCCGCATAAGTTCCGCTGTTGGGGCCGAGATAGGTAACAGCCGCGGCTGAGTTATCCATCAGCTTGGCCCCGGTGAACGAAAGCAGGAAGGTGAGGCCGTTTGAGAACTTCTTGTCGAGGCGAAGCGTGAATGCATTGTAGAACGAAGCGGCATCGGGCTTGCGGAATGCCGCGACGCTAGTGTACTGCGGGTAAGGCGAGAGCAGCTGATTGTAAGAAACAGTCTTTGCGCTCAAGGGCGATGTAGGGTCAGTGATCACGCCATAGAACGGGTTGTTGACCTGCTGCAGCAGTTGATTACCGAGCGATGCATAGCTGGTAGGCAGCTGGCTGTATGGCACACCGGGGTCGCCATTTACCAGGAAAAGGCTCTTATTTCCCAGGTAGCCGACTTCCAGCGTAATGTTGCCTGGAAGAACTCGCTGGATGTTGAAGTTCCACTGCATGGTGTACGGGTTCCGATAAGAATCGAAGAACGAATCGCCGATTGCCTGACCGAGATAAGTCGATGCGCCGAGACGCGAGCCGGTAGGGAGATTGAATCCGCCGGGGAACGGATTGTTGAGCGTCGCGTTGATCGTCTGGTAGTTGGTGAGGGTTGAGTTCACGCTGGTGCTGGAAGAGAAGCCCTGCGTACCCGCGGCTCCGGACGTGCCGGCCGCTTCCAGTGCCGACGGCAAATAGGCAATGCCGAAGCCGGATCGGATCACCGTCTTGTCCAGCGCGTTCCAGGCGAACCCGACGCGCGGACCGAAATCTTTCCATTGCGTGGGAGCCTGGCTCCTGCCGTACTGTGCGGCGGAAGTTCCGACGAAGACCATCTGGCCTTTCAGATCGCCGCAGGCCGGACAAGCGCTGGACGGCACTAGTCCTTGCAGCGGAGACGGCAGGTTCGGATCCCAATAGGAGAGGCGGTTATAGCGCTCGGTGCGCGGAATTTCGACGTCCCATCGAAGTCCAAGATTCAGCGTCAGCTTGCGCGTTATCTTCCAGTCGTCCTGGATATAGTAACCCATGTAAGCACTGGATGACGCGGCGGTGGGATCGTGCGTGATCTGGCCGCTGGTCGGCAGTCCCAGCAGGAGCGACGCAATCGAGTTTCCGGTGTTGTTGCCGCTATTGAGATACTGCTGCGTCCAGGTGTTATCAAAGCTGAACTGGCCGTCCGGCTCCCCGAACTGCGTGAAGTTGATATAGAGCTTGCGAAATTCGCCGCCAAATTTGATGGTCTGCCCGCCAACAATCTTCGTCAGGTTCGCAGCCACGTCATGCGCGAAGGGATTTTCAATCAGATACACATAGCCATTCGCACCAAGGCCGCTGGTGCTCGATACATCAAAACGCGGAAACTGCAGATCCTCCCCTTGCGCTATCTGCGAGATGGAGGAAGGAAGGCCGAGCGTTGTCGGATCAAAGCCGGCGCCAAACGGAGTTCGGGTTACGTAAGAGCGGCTCATGCCGTAGCGGAAGTCGCCGATCAAAGTCGGCGTAAACGTGTAAGTGTGATCGAGTGACACGCTCCACGAACCACCGATAGATGGACCGCCATAACCTGTAGTGGCTGCGTTGCCGTAATCCTGCACTGGCGTGTTGTTATTCCAATCATGTGAGAAGCGGGCGAATGAATGCCACTTGTCGCTGAAGTTGTGATCCAGGCGGGTGTCCCAATGATCGTCATTGTTAGTGGTTGTGCCGGCTATCGAATAGTTGTTGGTGAGCGCAGCGGCACCGCCGGTGTTAGGAAGCGGAAAGAAGTTAATCGCCTTCACAGCTACAGGGTTGAGGAACTGCGGAAGGATCTTGTTGCCTGGAAATGGATTGCGAACCCAGGTTCCGCTGGCGTCCTGATGCGCGGTGGTTGGATCGTAGATGGTAGCGATGCCAGCGGCCGAGAAATCTCCGCCGCGTTCTGCCACGGTCGGAACGGTTTCGGTGACCGCCGACAGATCTTTTTCTTTGGTATCTTCGAATGCGAAGAAGAAGAAGGTGCGGTTTTTGCCGTTGTACAGTTTTGGAATTTCGATCGGTCCGCCCAGCGTGCCGCCGCTCTGATAGCGATGCATGTCGGGCTTGGCCTGGCCAGCACGATTAGCGAAAAAGTCGTTTGCGTCGAGGACGCCATTTCGCGCGAAGAAGAAACCGCTGCCGTGCAGATTGTTAGTGCCCGATTTGGTGACCAGGTTGATCACTCCACCGCCAAAGCGTCCATATTCGGCGGACAGCGCATTGGTCTGTACGCTGAACTCCTGTACCGAATCGACGATTGGTGTATAGGCGCCGGTAGTGTTACCGACATTGTTCTCCGGAAGGATGTTCGACACGCCGTCAAGCGTCTCTTCGTTCACGGCATTACGAGAGCCGCCGATGTGGGGAGTGGACGCGTTACCCACGTTATTTACACCCGGTACCAGCGAGGCCAAGCTAAACGGGTTTCTTCCGTTTAACGGTAAGTCCACGATCTGCTGCGATTGGATGACTGTTCCGACCGTTGAGCTGTCCACCTGGAGCGGCGGCGTGCTGGCTTCCACCTGTACCTGGGAACTGATGCTCCCCACGTTGAGCTTGAAATCGATGGCACGAATCTCAGCGACTTCGACCAGCACGTCCTGTTGTTTCTCGGGAGTGAATCCGGTGGCCTGTACCTCTACTGTGTAGTGACCAGGGTTGAGAAACGGTTGAACGTAGCGGCCGGCGGAGTCGGTTTTCAACTCTTTCGATTCGTTTGTTGCGTTGTTTGTAATCCGGACCATAGCATCGGGAACTGCACCTCCGGAAGAATCAAGCACCTCGCCGGAAATTGTGCCTGTGGGTGTTTGCGCGTTAAGGGCAAGCGCGCACAGTGCGAAACAGACCGCAAAAGCTGAAAGTAGCTTCCGCATCGTGGAGACCTCCTGAGTCATGGAACTGCTGGGTTCTTCTGTAAACCACCTGAAACTTCTGAACTAACAGTTGGAATATCACGGCTCAGAATGCGTTTAAAAGTAGATTACCTGCGTCACGCAGGTAATTCACATGTGTGTAACCGGGTGTGTGTAACTGGCGTGAAGGCTACTTAGTGTCGGGCAACCGGCGAACAGCTACAATCTCCGTGGATGCGGAGGCTCCGGCTAAGGTTTTTGTTTTCAGTAGCGCCTCAAACCAGGTGTGGTCCCCCTCGGACGGCTTGATTCCCAAGCGGAGTTGGAGGGCTTGGCAGGCGTTCGGGTCAGCCATGAACAAGCCGGCCGCCTCAGTCCCTTCTTCCTTTGCGCCCTGAATCAACAGAACTGCTCCACGCTTTTCGTTGGGGATGACTGCTATTGCGGCGTAATCGTCTCCAGAGTTCCCGGTGATGCCCTGCACGATATACGAAGAGCTTTCGCCAGCCAGCGGCTTTCGGTTCACAAATCGCAGCGGGTCGTCCGGGGCGACTACGAAATTCAGCCTGCTTTCATATAGCTCGACCCACGGATTCGAATAGGTGCTGCCAAGCAGGACGTAACTGCCATCCTGGATCTCCCGGGCTTTGATGTCGCGGCATGGTCGGATGAGCCAGGGAGTGG
This sequence comes from uncultured Solirubrobacteraceae bacterium, assembly GCA_964658695.1. Taxonomy (GTDB): domain Bacteria; phylum Acidobacteriota; class Terriglobia; order Bryobacterales; family Bryobacteraceae; genus Bog-105. Next base: position 16,699 of record CBAAAA010000001.1, read on the forward strand.
CCAGACGGAAACGCGCCATTGCTCCGACGATGGCGGAGTCGGCGTAGGAAGTCACCTGTTTCCTGCCCAGTTGATCGGTGAAATCTGCAAGCGGAGGTGACGCGAGCGCGCCGAGATAAGGGCTCAAATTGGCCGGATAATTGGTTTTCAGGTAGTCGGCAAGATGGAACCTCCGTTTCGCGGCCACCTGAAAAAAGGCGAAGGAGTTATCGCTCATCACGATGGTCACGGCCTGTCCATTCGCCGTCAGAGCTGAATACGGCCAAATGGAACTAGTCGAGCTTGCTCCTGCGGCATCGAAGGCTGTGACGCCGCGCCGCGCAAGGACGGCGATGAGCAGCACGAGCAGAATGCCAGCCGCCAGCCATCCCAGGGAAAGGGTTCCCCTCTCCGCACGAGTCGTCGCGGGTGAATGTTGCAGTTCTTGCGAAATTGCAGGCGCAGCGCCAGTAACTACCGCACCCGCCTCCACTGTCGCAGGGTGCAGCGGCCGAAACACCGGCACGTACGACCCCTTTGGTATCTCGATAATAATTGGCTCGTCGCGCCCGAAGCTGTCGAAGTACTCCAGCAGCCGAAGCCGGAGTTGCCGCGCATGCGTGCGAACGGTTTGTCTTCCGCCTGATCGTAGGAATCGGTTTTGCCGAAAACGGCGATCCCAATTTGATGTCCGGTCAGCTTCTCGGGATGTCCGGCCAGATACTGCTGCACCACATACGTCAAAAATGCTTTGAGGCGCTCTGATTTTTGGAAGGAGGGGCTTTGAACGATTCGCTCTACCACCTGCCAGCGCGGATCTTGAATCAGCGCCGCACTAACGGGTGTTATCTCCTGAATCTGATTCGGAATCGACATAGACTTCCTCGTGAGCTACATGTATACTACACGCATCAACGGGAAGTCACTGGTTGGGTTTTAGCCTTTACCCTTCATTTCCGGTCTGGTTTTCCTCCTTGTTCAACAAGTGAAGGATCACACGAAACGGAACCGGCGCGAGGTCAGGCTTCTCACTGATGTCAGCCCGTACATCGAGCAATGAACGTTCCAGCAAGTAGTTGTCTAAAAGCACCTGCTGGTCCCCTTGGGTAGGAGGCATGTAGAGCGCTTGACCCGCCGTTTTCCAATAACCGCGGATAAACGCAGCGCTCATATGGGAGTACCAGAAACGCCCCCAGACCCGATAAGTCGCCGCATCCACCCTGCTGCGCATCTCGCTTTCGGCGAGGTGCCGGCCAGTGGTCAAGGTGGCATATCCGAACGAAAGGAGCATGCTCGCGACATCGCGAAGCGGACATCGCTTGATCCGGCGTTCGCTGATATGAAGGCTCGGATCTCCTTCGAAATCGAAGATCGTAATGTCGTCGCCAGGGGTGACCAATAGATGGCCTAAATGAAGCCGGCCGTGAAAGCGGATTCGTACCGACGGAACACGCCGCTCGAAGATGGCCTTAAACTTCGTGACGATCGCGTCTTCCAGCTCAATGACCCGCGCCGCGGCTGCACGAACTTCAGGAGCCATATCGGTGTAACGCTGCCTGAGAAATTCGAGACGCCGTCCGGTGAGTGAAATGTTGGCGTGATAAAGACCCTGGCGATAGAAGTCGTTGAAAACCTCTGGCGAGAATGCCGGATCGCCACTTCCATTGAGCAGGGTCAAATGCATCTCGGCTACACGTTTGCCCGCGTTTTCCGCAAACTTCAGCGCTGGTCCAAGCAGGTCGATCGCCATCTGTGGCGGGTCTGGCAGGGCAAAATCCAGATTGTAAGCACCGGCTGGCGAGGCCTTCAGAAAATCCGTCTTCGATAGCTTGCTTTCGTCAGCACGCTTCAGGAATGCATTCAGCTCATTCCGCGTGTAGCTCCAGCCGTCACCATCGTGGGCAACATATCCGTGCAGTAGCCCCAGAACAGTTGTCTCTCCGTTCCGGGATTGGTATTCCATGGACCCGGCAAACGGAGCGGCATTTGGAAACGGATGGCGCTCGGTCAGGAACTCGCCAAACTCTACTCCGGGATGAACTCCTGCTTCCACTCTCCGCAGCAGCTTCATTACAAAACGATCGCCAAACTGGGTCGTGGTGTCGATCTCGGCAGAAGGAAGAACCTTGGGGGCGAGATTGGGATGCGTGTTGCCCCACAGCTGCCGGAAGTCACGATTTCGCAGCGCACTCAACACGCCCTGTTGCCCGTTAAACCGTTTGCGGCGTGCGAATGCTTCGAACAACGCACTGGAGAAGTCTTTATCGAGCGAGCCTTCGTACAGCAGCGCCTCAGCCCCGTTTGCCCACTTGACCTGCGCCACCAGATCCTCGGGATATTCCAGGCGGACTATCCTGGCCTCGTCGTTTTGTGCCAGTGAAATTGGCAGCGAGTAAGTTTCCGGGTCGCCGCTCGTGTACTCCGCACGAACCAGCAGAATTGATTTTCCGGCTTTCCCAATTGGAATTACTTCTCCGATGACGACTGACCGGAATCGCCGGTCCTTACTGTGGAACCAGGTCCGCGTGGTGAGAAAAGCGGGAAGCGCGCCCGCGATCACCGGCAAGTTAGCCGCATCCCACACGTCCCCGCCGTGCAGTGTTACCGTCGCCAACTCTCGCTCCTGCGATTCTATCGACGGCGCCGAGACAGTTACTGGAACTGCCCGCTGCTCCAATGAGAACCAGTAAAACGAGTTTGGACCGAGCGTCAGTGAGTAGTAGGATTCTCCAACCGCCGGGAAGTCTGTTCTGCCGAACATCTCAACCGGTGTGTAGCCCTGATACTTATGCAGATCCAGCTGCACCGGTTGTGCAAACCGGGACAAATTTGCGATCACCAGGATGGTCTCTTCCTGGTAGCGCCGGAAGTAGACAATCACTCGCTGATTCGAAGGATACAGGAACTCCAGCGTGCCACGTCCGAAGGCTTTGTACTGTTTTCGGAGAGCGATCAAACGCTTGGTCCAGTTCAACAACGAGTGCGGATTGTCCTGCTGCGCTTCCACATTGATCGCTTCATAGTGGTAAGCGGGATCGATGTTCACCGGCAGGTATAACCGCTGAGGATTGGTGCTGGAAAAACCGGCGTTCCGGTCCGGGCTCCATTGCATGGGCGTGCGGACGCCATTCCGGTCGCCCAGATAGACGTTGTCGCCCATGCCGATTTCGTCGCCATAGTAGATGACGGGCGTTCCCGGCATGGAGAACAACAAAGCGTTCATCACCTCAATGCGCGGCCGGTCATTTTGCAGCAGCGGAGCCAGCCGGCGCCGGATACCGAGATTGATTCGTGCACGAACGTCAGAGGCGTACATCCGGTACATGTAATCGCGCTCCTCGTCCGTGACCATTTCCAGCGTCAGTTCGTCGTGGTTGCGCAGGAACATCGCCCATTGACAGGTCTCGGGAAGCGTAGGAGTGCGGTTGAGAATCTCGACAATCGGCAGCCTGTCTTCCAGCCGCAGCGCCATAAACAGCCGTGGCATCAGCGGGAAATGGAAGTTCATATGGCATTCATCGCCATTGCCCATATAGGCCACCGCATCTTCGGGCCACATGTTGGCTTCGGAAAGCAGCAGCCGGTTGGGAAACCGCTCGTCTAAATGCCGCCGCAGTTCTTTCAGGAAGGCATGCGTCTCAGGCAAGTTTTCGCAGCTGGTCCCTTCCCGCTCGAACAGGTACGGAATAGCGTCCAGCCGAAAGCCATCCACGCCCATCTCCGCCCAGAAGTCGAGTAAGTGCATCACCGAACGCTGCACGAGCGGATTATCGAAGTTCAGATCCGGCTGGTGAGAGAAGAATCGATGCCAGTAGTAAGCCTTGGCTACCGGATCCCAGCTCCAGTTAGAGGGTTCAAAGTCCTTGAAGATAATGCGGGTGCCGGCATACTTGTCGGGGGTATCGCTCCAGACGTAGAAATCACGCCATCTTGATCCCGGTTCCGCCCTGCGCGACTTCTGAAACCACTCATGCTGGTCTGAGGTATGGTTAATGACCAACTCCGTGATGACCCGCAGTCCACGCCGGTGCGCTTCTTTCAAGAAGAGCTGGAAGTCTTTTAAGGTGCCATACGAAGGATGAACGCTTCGAAAGTCTGCGATGTCATACCCGTCATCTTTCCAGGGCGAAGGAAAAAATGGCAGCAACCAGATTGCCGTGACGCCAAGGTCCTCCAGGTAGTCCAGCTTTTGAGCCAGACCCTTGAAGTCCCCCATTCCGTCACCATTGCTGTCATAAAAGGCGCGCACGTGCGCCTCATAAATTATTGCGTCTTTGTACCAGAGAGGGTCATTTTCCAACCCGCTGAGCGTTTGCGGCTGATGCATTCGGTTTCGCGTGAGTTAACCAGCTGAGGAAGTGCGCGACGGATTGAACATCGGGCAGTACAAACTGCGCACGTGTTCCGGCGGCGGGAACTCCCCCGACTTTGATAGTAATCCCTTGCGGAATTGCGGCAATCGCATCTTCGGTTGTGACATCGTCACCTATATAGATAGGAAGCGTCGAAGCCGGTAACACTTCCCTTAAAAGCCATTTCAGCGCATGGGCTCTGTCCCACTCCAGCCGGGGCTGAATTTCGACTACTTTTCTGCCTTCCTGCGCCGTGAACGACTGGTATTTACCGGCGATGTCGAGCGCCGTGTCCCGAACCCAGTTCTGGAGATCGTCGTGGACGCGGCGATAATGTACCGACAGAGTCAAGCTTTTATCTTCAATCTCCACACCCTCAAGGTCGTCGATCGCCAGCTTCAGCTGCAACGAAACGCATTTGAGCTCCCGTCGCAATGCCTCGGCTTCCGGCTCGCGGAAGCGCGTCTCCCCAGCTTCGATCTCCAATCCGTGATTGCCGACATAGATTAGTCCATGGATCGCGGTTTTCGTTCTCAGATCAGCCAACGAACGTCCGCTGATTACGGCAACCGTGAAATCCGGTCTACTCGCCAGCGCCTGGAAAAGCTGCCGAATTCGCGGATCCAGCTGTGCCTCAGAAGGAACCTCGACGATCGGCGAAACGGTTCCGTCGAAATCGGTGAACAACGCAATGTGCGGTGCTGTAGAAACCCGGTCTCTAAGCGCATCGAAAAGCTCGGAAGAAGTGTGTGTCGAATATTCGCTGGTCATACAATTGCCTGGACTATGCCCTAAGTGAGCTTAAAGCAAAACAATTAAGGCTCAGACAATTATAAATGTTTTTTCATGTGTCTGAATGATGAAGTTGGGGTTCACCCGAGGCGACACCAGGAAACTCGTTGTTTACTGCTCTGCCAAGGCGGCTGGTTCCAGAGCAAGGTGCCTGGGAGCTATGGCCAAGGCTGCGACCTGCTCCATCAGGCGCTTCACGTTTATTGGCTTGGTCAGATAATCGTCCATACCGGCGTTCAGACAGCGTTCCCTGTCGCCCTCCATCGCATGCGCGGTGAGCGCGATGATCGGAAGCCGACTCCGGCCTTTCTCAGCTTTTCTGATGGCCGAAGTAGCTTCCAGGCCATCCATTCCCGGCATCTGTACGTCCATAAGCACCAGATCGAACTCAGACTGCGCAACTGCCGCAACCGCTTCCAGACCGTCATTGGCCAGAGTAACGAAGTGTCCGGCCTTTTGCAATAATGCCCTTGCCAGGCGTTGATTCACCGGGTTATCTTCAGCTACCAGGACTCTGAGCTTGTGAAATAACTCTGGCTTACGAGTCTCTACACGCACATTATTCCCGTACTCGCTTGTGGCCGTCGGGTTTGCTACGGGATCCTGTTGCAAAGTGTCTCTGCGAGTGAGCGGAATTGAGAATGAGAACGCGCTGCCCGAGCCGATTTCGCTTTCTACCTCAATTCTCCCACCCATTAAGCGGACCAGGTGATCTGATATCGCCAGCCCTATCCCGGTACCGCCGAATTTACGCGCAACTCCTCCGTCCACTTGTACAAAGGATTCGAAGATGCTTGCCCGTTGATCGGGGGCTATGCCAATGCCCGTGTCGATCACGGTGAATTGTGCGACCCCTCCGTCTTTCCAGGTAGTCAAGAGCTCAATGCGCCCCGCCGCGGTGAACTTGATGCCATTACTCACCAGATTGAACAACACCTGCCTTAACCTGGCCGGGTCCGTTACAACGTATCGAGGCAGGTTGGGATCTATCGCGGTCCTTAGGGTGAGGCCTTTCTGCTCAGCGGCCGGGGACATCGTGCGTCCCAGTCTCTCGATCAGCTCGATTAGATCGAATTCAGCTTCTTCGAGAAGCAGTTTGCCCGACTCGATTTTAGAAAAATCCAGAAGGTCATTGAGGACCGAAAGGAGATGGTCCGCGGATTGGCTGAGCAGTTCCAGGTACTCTCGCTGCTGGGGGTTCTCACAGATCTGAATAGCCAGATTGGTCATTCCGATCACGCCATTCATCGGCGTCCTGAGTTCATGGCTCATGTTCGTGAGGAACTGCGATTTCGCCTGGCTGGCGGCTTCAGCTTTCTGTTCGGCTTCTCTCCGGACTGTGACCTCGGCCCCTAGTTGTTGGTTTGCCTGCGAGAGTTCGCTGGTCCGCTGCTCAACTCTCGACTCCAGCTGGTCCCGAGACTCTTGTAGCTCGCTCGTTCGCTCAGCAATCAGACGCTGCAGCCTTTTCTCTTTGAGCTTCAGTTGCTTGACATGTAGCTTATTCGCTCCGTAGCCGAGGCCGCATAGAGACAAGCCGGCCAGTAAAAAGAAGATCCTGGTTTCGTACCATGCCGGCAATAGCTTGAAATCCAATTCGGTCGCCGATTTCGTGCAGATGTCGTTCACACAAGCAACCACTCGAAACTGATAATCGCCGGGCGGCAGATTGGTATAGTTGGCGACCCTTCGGCCCTCCGCGCTAGCCCAGTGCCGGTCGAATCCAGCCAGCATGTATTTATAATTCAGGGCGTCCGGTGACGTGAAATACGGTGATGTGAACGTGAACTCGAGCTGTTTAGTCCGGGCGGGAATGACGATCGGATGTTTTGGCGCAACCGGTTTGTCACCGGCGAGAATCCGCTCCAGCACCACCGCGGAAGGAGGCGGCGGATTCAAGAGCCTGGATGGGTTCAGGGTGGCGACCCCCTTCACAGTGGGAAACCAGAGCACGCCATCTGGGCTGCGTAAACCCGCGCTTTGAAACCCGCCATTACATTCGCGGCTTCTCATCCCGTCGTTCGTCCCGTAAAGTGTGGACGAGATGGAGCTTCTAACCCCGTCCGCGAAAGCCTGGAGTTCCGCTTTGCGTGCACTGAAGATACCTTTGTTGGAGCTGAACCAAAGGCGTCCGAGAGTATCATCTAAGACAGCAAACACATCGTCATCGCTCAAACCCGACTGACGGGTGAAGGCAACGAACTTGCCTTTCGAGAACCGCATCAACCCGCCTCCCCGAGTGCCAAGCCACAGCGTTCCGTCCGGATCGCCGGCGATTGCGCAGATCGTGTCGCTAGACAACCCGTCGTGTGAAGTGAAGGCCCTGAATTGTCCGTCTCTGAAACGAATCAGACCGCCTCCATCCGTGCCGATCCAGAGAGTTCCCGCTCCATCCTCAAACAGAGACATGACGATCTTGTTTGGTAATCCGTCCTCATAGGTGTAAGTCTTGACTCGCTTCCCTTTGATATAGGTCAACGAGCCTCTGCCGCCAGCCCATATACCGCCCTGGTGATCGGCATAAACGCACAGGATGGGGCGTAGCAGCGCAGGTTGACCCGGTCCCGCAAACTGTTCGAATCTGCTGCCCCTTAAACGGGCAAGACCATGTCGGGTACCAGCCCAGATGGTCTCCTTGTCGTCCTGAGTGATCGAGAAAACAAGGTTGTCCGGTAGTCCCTGCTCGGCGGTATACCTGCGAAACCGGCCCCGCTTTCTTAAGCTGACACCCTGATCGGAGCCAATCCAGATTCCCTGATGGCGATCGCGATACAGGCCCAGTATAGTATCCGGCTGCAGTCCCTCCGGTCTGCCAATCGGTGTGATCGCCCCTTGACGAAGGCAGCTCAAGCCACTCTCTGTTCCGCCGAGCCATACCGATCCCGCCTTATCTTCGAAAATCGTCCACACCCCTCCGCTTGGGAAACCATTTGAAGTAGTCAGCGAGGTGAAGCGGCCATCATCGAAACGGTTTATCCCATTGTCAAGAGTGCCGACCCAGAGAGTACCCGCCCGGTCTTCGTAAATGGATGAAATTACGTTGCTGCTTAAGCCGTTCTCAGTCCCGAAGCGGCGTGATTCATGGGCTTCCAGACGATATAGGCCAGTTCGCCGGCTGCCGATCCACAAGACCCCGCTTCGGTCGCACAACAGGCTTCGAATGTCGGTGGTGGGCAGGCTGACGCTCTGAGCTATGCGATTGAATTGGTTGTTCTCAAAACGGGAGAGACCCGTCTGCGTCGCCAACCAGACCGTTCCCTCGCTATCGCCGGCAATGGCGAAGACCGAATTGTCCGCCAGGCCGGACTCCTTCGTGAATCTTTTGGACTTTCCGTGTTCGAATCGAAGCAGACCGTTGCCATCTGTCCCGACCCACATGCGGCCTCCCGGGTCTTCGAAGAGTGAAGTAACGCTGTCATTCTTATCGTCGCTTGCCGGATCGGGCGCTTGAAACAAACCATCTTTCATGCGGACCACGCCTTGCCCCGCTGTCCCGATCCAAAGCGTGCCACCGCGATCCACCCTCAAAGCCATGACCACGTTATGGCCCATCGCCGGAGTATTCAGGTGGTCGAAGGCGGTAAAAGTGACTCCATCGAACCGAAACAACCCATTCTCTGTGCCCAACCATATGTAGCCGTCCGGAGTCTGGGCCACCGACATGACGGAACTTTCCGACAGCCCCGCTTCGCCCTGCCAAGCCTTGTGAATGTATTGAGTGATCGCACTGCCAGGGTTCAGGCTCGCCTTAACCGGGGCAATTTGCAGGCTGAGCACTGTGATCGCCAGCAGGAGGTGGATCACCGGTCCCGATTGCGAATTGTTTGCCCTTAAGACGACCATATCTAATTGCCACGTCGAGAACAGATTCCCGCTCCGTTCGAAACTAAGCGAACCTATCCTTTCCTATCGGACACCGGCCCGGTATTTTTGGAATCCGCGTAATTTAAGCTCCCTTTCTTGTCCTCCCATTCGGACTTGGCTTTCTCTCAAAAAAAAGTTAAAGAGATTACCTCGCGGGCCGAAAACGCAATCAGCAGTTAATTTTTTGGAAGGATCTCAGGAACAAACAGGAACAAATATGAGGAAGCCGGTTTTTTCCCTGTTCACTCTGGCGCTTCTGTGCTCAAGCGCACAGAGTGCACAGCTCAGCAAAATCTCAAAGGATGCGGCGACCACGGATGCCGCGGCTTTAGTGCAGGTGATTGTGCAGTGGAATACTCCCATTGGTACCGCCACCTCGGCTAAAATAGTTTCTCTCGGCGGCCATGTCAATCATGAATTCCCTACGGTTCGGCAGGGGGTCTACTTCATTCCCGGGGCCGCGCTCAGCAGCTTGAACGCTGATCCGACGGTTAAATACGTCTCGGTGGACCGGGCGGTGAAGCACAAACTTGCCACAACCGCAGCCACCATCAACGCCCCTCAGATTTGGCATTTAGGGTTCATCGGAACGGGCGTTGGAGTTGCCGTCTTAGATAGCGGTATCAATCCTGATCTGAATCTTGGAACCCAGGCGCTCAAGACCGTTACATACACCCAGGATTTCACTCCATCTGCCCATGACGCGTCTGGGCGCCCGACCGCCAGCTACGGAGCGGACTGGTACGGCCATGGCCAGCATATTGCGGGAATCATCGCATCGAACGGAACCTCATCCACCTGCGCGTTTTTTTGCGCCAATCAGATGATCGGCATCGCGTCTGGCGCCAGCCTGATCGACTTGAAGGTGCTTGACTCCACTGGTGAAGGTACCGACAGTCAGGTCATCGCCGCCATCGACCAGGCGATCACATTGAAGAACACCTACAACATCCGTGTGATGAATTTATCCCTGGGCCGCCCTGTGTATGAGAGCTATACCCAGGATCCTCTCTGTCAGGCGGTAGAAGCGGCCTGGCAGGCGGGAATCGTGGTTGTCGTCGCTACCGGCAATGACGGCCGGGACAACTCCAACAGTAATCAGGGATATGGGACGATTCTCGCGCCCGGCAACGACCCCTACGTCATCACAGTTGGGGCCATGAAGACGATGGGCACACCCAGTCGCGCCGACGATTTGGTGGCCAGCTACAGTTCGAAGGGTCCCACAGCAGTTGACGGTATCGTTAAGCCGGATCTCGTGGCTCCAGGAAATTTAATCGTGTCTCTGCTGGCTCACAACGCTACTCTTCCGCTCACCGCGCCCCAGAACGCAGTGACGACCGCTTCGATCTCCGGGGGTCTCCAGCCGTTCCTGGCGCCGATGGGAGGAACACCTCCCGCCAATCCAGCTCAGCAGCCACCTCTGGTGAATTTCGGCCTCCTCTACTCCAACAACTACTACACTCTGAGCGGAACAAGTATGGCCGCCGCCGTCGTCAGTGGCTCCGTAGCTGATCTGATCCAGGCATATCCAAAGCTGACTCCGGATCAGGTAAAGATTCTTCTGATGCTGAGCGCTTCAAAGACTTTCCCGCAATCAAGCACCGTGGTCGACAACACCGGCAACTCTTTCACCGATTACTATGACATCTTCACCATCGGCGCGGGATATCTTGATTTGCAGGCTGCGATGAACCAGGTTGCACAGGTTCCTGCTTCCGGCAACTCTTTGTCTCCGGTCAGCTCTTATAACTCGACGTCCGGCAAAGTGTACCTCTCGTTCGCTCCGCAATCGGCATGGACGAACCAGTCCGTCTGGTCGAACAAGAGTCTGTGGGGCGCAAACGCAGTCTGGAGTTCTGCGGTCCTAAGCGGAACTCAGACTGTCGCCAACTCCAAATCCATGTGGGGCGTTTCCACCGACACAGCAGCCGGCAGTTTGTGGAGCCAAAAATCGGTGTGGGGTGCTTCCTCTGACGAGAGCGCCGGCACAGACAACGCGCAGAGCGTGGAGATTACTGGAGAGAACTAATCCCAGCGGTGCCAGCTCTCGCCGGGGAGCCAGCGGTGTTGAATTCGACAGATATCCTTGTCGGACTCACGCCACTGGCGCCTCGACCGGCTGACTTGCCTGCTCCAGACTCGCCTCCAGAGCATCGGCAATCAGCCTGCCGTGAAAGCGGCCATTCTCAATAAAGATCTCGTTCGTATGCGTACCCGCAACAATCACGCCCGCCAGATAAACGCCTTTCCTTTCGCTTTCAAGCGTCTGCGGGTCCGTAATCGGCTTCGAAGTCTTCTGATCAAGATGGATCCCGTGTTCGGCCATGAACTCGAAGTCTGGCCGATAGCCAGTCATCGCAAACACAAAGTCGTTCTTGACCGCAATCTCTCCCTCCGGAGTGTTTAGAACGACTTCATGCTGTCGAATCTCCTTCACGGTGCTGTGGAAGTAGGCCTTCACCTCGCCGCATTTGATTCGGTTCTCTATATTCGGTTTGATCCAGTACTTCACGCTGTCAGAGATGCCCGACCCGCGATGCACCAGCGTCACCCGGGCGCCGGTCCAGAATAATTCTAGGGCCGCGATGGCTGCTGAATTCTTCGCTCCCACCAGCAACACATCCTGGTTGTAATATGGGTGCGCTTCGCGGTAGTAGTGAATCACTTTATCCAGGTCTTCACCAGGTACGCCGAGCCGGTTCGGGATGTCGTAGTATCCGCTCGCCAGGATGATTTTCTTCGCCTGATAACAGAAAGCCTCGCCCTCGCTGGTCTCGGTCCGAACTACGAAATTTCCATCGGAGCCATCGAACCCAAGTACCCGCTCATATTGATGAACATCCAGCCTGTAGTGGTCCGCGACACGCCTGTAATACTTCAGGCCCTCGGTCCGCCCCGGCTTCTCGTTCAGCGAAGTCATCGGGATGTCGCCGATCTCCAGTAACTCCGGAGTTGTAAAGAACACGAGATTGATCGGATAGTGGTAGATAGAATTCACCACGCAGCCTTTGTCAAACAACACCGGCCGCAGTCCTCGCTTCTTCAACTCAATCCCGCATGCCAGACCCGTTGGGCCTGCTCCAACAATCGCTACGTCGAATGTTTCCACTAAAGCAATGCCCCCACCTTTTGATAAACGTCCTCGAGCGCCGCGTGCAGAGCGCCCGCATTCTTGCCAGCACCCTCCGCCATATCTGGCCGGCCGCCGCCTTTGCCGCCCGTCGCCCGCGCAATCTCGCTGACCAGCTTGCCGGCATTCACCTTACTCGTCAGGTCTTTGCTGACCGCCGAAATAATCGAAATCTCAGCGTCATTCACCGATGCTATGACGACGACGGAACTACCCCACTTGTTGCGTAGGGAATCTGCCAGGATCCGCAGTTGTGCCCGGTCGAACCCTTCCATCTGTTCCGCGAATACCGTTGCCCCGTTCAGCTTTCGCCCGCTCAGCTTGTCCATCTGCTGATGCGCCATTTTCGCCTTCAGCTGGTCCACCTGCCGCTTCAGGATCGCTTGCTGCTCCAGCAGCTTTTCCATGTGCTCCAGCACACCGCTCTCGGTGGTCTGCAGCAGCTTCCCGACGCTGGCAAGCTGCGCTGTCGCCTGCTGGAACCGTCCCAGCGCACCCTCGCCGGTGATCGCCTCGATGCGCCGCGTGCCCGCTGCCACGCTGCCTTCATAGACGATCTTGAACAAGCCGATATCCCCGGTACGCGCCACATGCGTTCCGCCACATAGTTCACGGCTGAAGCCCGGAATGCTCACCACCCGTACACTCTCGCCATACTTCTCCCCGAACAACGCCATAGCGCCCGTTGCCAAAGCATTGTCCAGATCCATGATGTCGGTCGCGACCTCCGTGTTCACCATGATCTGCTGGTTCACAATCCGTTCCACTTCGCTCAGCTCGTCTTCCGTCATCGCTGAATAATGCGAGAAGTCAAAGCGTAAACGTCCAGGCTCCACCACGCTGCCGGCCTGCTTCACATGCGGTCCCAGCACCTGCCGCAGAGCCGCGTGTAACAGATGAGTGGCGGTATGATTGCGCATCGTCGCCGCCCGCGCCGGCTTGTCCACGATCGCCGCCAGCTTGTCGCCCACCGAAATGGACCGCAGCAGTTGAACCCTCTGCACCATTGCCGAGGACGTCGGCTTGTAAGCGCCCTCCACAACCGCGACACGCTCCCGTGTGTCCACATCCAGCAGCAGCCCGGTATCGCCCACCTGGCCTCCTGATTCCGCATAGAACGGTGTCTTCTTGAAGATCACCTCCGCAGAGCCAGTGTCCACCGACTGCACCGCCCGCTTATCCACCACGATCGAGCTGACTTCGACCACCGCCTCCAGCGATTCACGGCCAACAAACTCGACCGCCGGCAGTTCCTTGTACACCTCGGCAACCTGCGCCTTATCGGCGCCGCGCCAGCTTGCTCGCGCCCGCGTCCGTTGCTTCTCCATCTCGGCCGAAAAGCTTTCGCGATCGATGCTGAGTCCGAACTCCCGCGCCATCTCTTCCTGTTCATCCAGAGCCAGGCCGTAGGTGTCGTATAACTTAAACGCCACGGCCCCCGGCAGCACCCCGTCCGCCGCCGACTTCGCCTCGTCTTGAAATACCCGCTCCGCGACCTGGAAGGTGGTCGCATAGCGCCCTTCTTCCTCTTTCACAAGGCGCGCCACTCGATCCACGCTCTCGAGCATCTCCGGATAGCCCGCCTTCATCAACTCCGCAACGAATCCAGTCAGCTGATACAGATAAGGCTCGGTTGCTCCGGCCAGCCGTCCATTGCGCAGCGCCCGCCGCATAATCTTGCGCAGTACATATCCGCGTCCTTCGTTAGCCGGAACCACACCGTCATGGATCAGAAACGCCGTTGCCCTCGCATGGTCAGCATTGATCCGAAGCGCCGTTTCCGTCCGCGCATCCGCGTTCCTTTTTACCTTCAACAACTCCGCCGCTCGCTGCACAATCGGCTGAATCAGATCCGTCGCGTAATTTGAAAGATGGCCTTGCAACACCGCTGCCACGCGCTCCAGTCCCATCCCCGTATCAATAGAAGGACGGGGAAGCGGCGTCATGCTTCCATCCTGTCCGCGATCGAACTGCATGAACACCAGGTTCCAGATCTCTACAAAGCGCCCGCCCGCGTCTGATGGAAAGTGTTCCTGCTCGCGGCCCGGTTCCGCTGCCTCCGGTCCCAGGTCGTAGTGAATCTCTGAACAGGGACCGCACGGACCGGTCTCACCCATCTGCCAGAAATTATCCTTTTCGTCCAGCCGGAAGATCCGCTCTTTCGAAACACCGGCAACTTTCTGCCACAGCTCTTCTGCTTCGTCGTCTTCGCGAAATACCGTGATGTAAAGCCGGTCCTTCGCCATGCCGAACCACTGCGGACTTGTCACCAGCTCCCACGCAAAAGCGATGGCGTCCCGCTTGAAGTAATCCCCAAACGAAAAATTGCCCAACATCTCAAAAAACGTATGGTGCCGTCGAGTGTAACCTACGTTTTCAAGATCGTTATGTTTGCCGCCCGCCCGCACGCACTTCTGTGACGAGGTCGCGCGCGTGTAATCCCGCTTCTCCAAACCAAGAAAGACTTCCTTGAACTGGTTCATCCCCGCGTTGGTAAACAACAGCGTGGGATCATTGGCCGGAACCAGCGATGAACTCCGCACCGGTTTGTGCCCGTGCCCGGCGAAATACTCCAAAAATTTCGCCCGAATCTCGTTTCCACTCATTATTTCTTTCATTTTCGCATCGGAGCCGCCATTGTCGACTTACCCGCTGTATGACCGGGTTACTATGATGTCCTCATGCAGGCCGCGACGCCACTCCGAGCGCTCCCCTTACTCTTCCCACTGGCGCTCCTGACAACACCAGGCGTGCGCGCCGCCTACACGGAGGCCGACGTGACCATCCCAAACCCCGCCGCGGCAAGCGTAACCCTGGCCGGAACACTACTTACGCCTGACTCCGGCAACAAAGTACCCGCGATCCTGTTGATCTCCGGCGCGGGGCCACAGGATCGTGACGGAACGTTCGCGGGTCACAAACCGTTCCGTGTACTCGCCGACTATCTGAGTCATCGCGGCTTCGCCGTATTACGCATGGACGACCGCGGGACCGCCAGTTCCACTGGCAAGTTCGAATCCGCCACCACCGCTGACTTTGCGACTGACGCTCAAGCCGAGCTGCAATTCCTGCGCTCGCGCCCGGAAGTAGATTCCGCTCATGTCGGCTTACTCGGACATGGGGAAGGCGCCGTGATCGCGGCTATGCTGGCGGCGAAAGATCAGACCATCGCCTTCGCCATTCTTCTGGCGTGTCCCGCGGTTCCCGGTATTAACGTTCTGGTTGCACAAACCATGGAGGCAGAAACCGCCAGCGGACTTCCGCAGGAACACATTGACCTGGATGCCCAGATCGGTTCCACGCTCTACAAACTGGCCGCTGAAGGAAAATCCGAAGACGACCTCCATACCGCTTTGAAGAAAGTCTCCCGTGGCGCTCCCCCGTTTTTAGTCGAGAACTGGAAGGCTCAGATTCCGCGGTTGACAAATCCCTGGCTGCGGTTTTTTCTGAATTACGACCCCTCCAGCGCACTCGAACACGTTACTTGTCCAGTGCTCGCTCTTTACGGAGAACGGGATCTCCAGGTGCTCCCCGACCAGAACGCGCCCGAGCTGGAACGGGCTCTCAAACGGGCCCACAATCGCGAGGTGACGGTTCTCTCTTTAGCCCAGCTCAATTACATGTTCCAGACGTCCAAGACCGGCCTCGGGTCCGAATACCCGACCATCCCGGAAGACATCTCGAATGTGGCCTTGCACGACATCGGTCATTGGCTCGCCCGAGTTGCCAGTTCTTCGCATTCGGGAAGCCCGGCCCCTGCTCAGTTCTAGCAACTGGCAAGTTGTAAATGGATTACTGGACGCCCGGTCTGCGCTTCGATCGCGACCGTAGCGAAATGAATTCGCTGGCAGGAAGACTATTCGAAACAGCCCTAGGAAACAGGCTCTCAGGCTGTCCGCTACCCAGCAAATCGCGGAGAGTCGTCGTGCTTAGTACGCTGTCAACCGCGTCCTGTAACGAACGCCACAATGAACGCATCGAGCAACTGGTCGAATGCACGCACGAGCTCTCGGTGCCGGCATGGCGCGTGCAGAAATCGCCTTCATAGATCCGGCCTCCGCCCAACGTTGTCAGAGCATCACCGACCATAATCCGCTCCGGAGGCAGCGCCAGCGTGTAGCCGCCTATCTTCCCGCGTGCGGCCTGCACCAGCCCGGCCTGCCGCAAAATGCGTAACAGCTTTGCTACATAAGGCGCCGAGATTCCTTCAATGCGGCTGATTTCCGGAATCGTGGCGCTCCCATCTGCGCCATGCCGCGCCACCTGCAATAGGCAGCGCAGACCGTATTCCTCATGAGAACTCAGCTTCATTACCGTATCTTCGAAAGCGGAACCATATCCCGGCCCAAATCCAGGTCAAAGCCAAGCGCCAGCCTCGCTGCATCCGACATCTTGCTGCGATCCCATGGTGGATCGAATACCAGCTCAATCTTTGCAGACTTCACCCCGTCGATGCCAAGGATCTTTTGTCGCACCTGATTCGGCATCACGTCTGCCACGGGACAGTTCGGCGCAGTCAGCGTCATCGTGACCACCACATCGCTCTCCTGGGAAATCTGGACGTCATAAATTAGTCCAAGCTCATAAATGTTCACCGGAATCTCAGGATCGTAGACCGTCTTGATAACGTTCACAACGCGAGTGCGCAGGTCTTCAGACATACTTACTCGGTCGAAACCGGCTTATGCTCGCCTAGCAGCGCGGCATGCAGCGTGTGCCACGCCAGAGTCGCACACTTGACCCGCATCGGATAGGCGCGCACTCCCGAGAACACCGCCAGCTTTCCAAGGTTCGCCGAAGCCGGTTTGTCTTCGGTCAGTAGTTCGTGAAAGCTTTCGAAGGTCTTCTCTGCTTCCTCTGGCGTCATACCCTTGATCGCGTCAGTCATGAGTGAAGCCGACGCCGTCGAGATCGCGCATCCAGCCCCTTGAAACGCCACCCCGGCCACGCGCCCGTCTTCGATCTTTAAGTGCAGCGTCAGGCGGTCTCCGCACAGCGGGTTGTACCCTTCGGCACTGTGTGTCGCCTGCTCCAGCGCGCCCCGGTTCCGCGGCCGCTTGCTGTGGTCAATGATCGTTTCCTGGTAAAGATCGCTGAGATCTGACATTAGAGGAAAAACTCCTGAATCTTGCGCAGTCCGGCCATCAATGCATCAATCTCTGCAGCGGTGTTGTAAAAGGCCACCGATGCGCGCGTGGTAGCCGGAATCAGATAACGGTCCATCACCGGCTGCGCGCAATGGTGCCCGGTTCGCACCGCAATCCCCTGCTGATCGAGAATGGTTCCGATATCATGCGGATGCACGCCGTCCATGACAAACGAAAGAACACTCGCCTTGTGCGGCGCGGTCCCAATGATCCGGATGCCCTCTAAACGGGAGATCGACTCCGTGGCATACGCCAGCAACTCAGTCTCATATGCGGCAATGTTATCCAGGCCGATACGGCTTACATAATCAATCGCCACGCCCAGGCCGATGATGCCGGCTACATCCGGGGTGCCTGCTTCAAACTTGTAGGGCAGCACGTTGTATTCTGTCTTCTCAAACGTGACCGAGCGGATCATGTCGCCGCCACCCTGAAAAGGAGGCATCGCTTCGAACAGCGCCCGCTTCCCGTACAACACACCGATTCCTGTCGGCCCAAATAACTTGTGGCCAGAGAAGGCGTAAAAATCAGCGTTCAATTTCCGCACGTCCACCTGGATGTGCGGAACTGCCTGTGCCCCATCCACCACCACGACGGCTTTCGATCGATGCGCCATCTCGACCATTTCGGCCAGAGGATTAACTGTCCCGAGCGCATTCGAGACATGCGATAGGGCCACCACACGAGTGCGCTCGTTCAATGCGTTCTGAAACTCATCGAGCGGCACGACACCGCGTTCATCGATGTGAACGACACGCAGATGCGCGCCCTTCTCTTCGCATAACATCTGCCAGGGAACGATATTAGAGTGATGCTCCAGTCCTGTGATCAGGACCTCATCGCCAGATCCAATGTTCTGACGCCCGTGAGTCTGCGCAACCAGGTTAAGCGCCTCGGTCGCGCCACGTACGAAGACGATCTCGTCCGTCGAACCGGCATTGATAAACCGCTTCACCTTCTCGCGCGCCACATCACAGGCTTCCGTCGCCCGCACGCTCAATAAATGCACCGCACGGTGAACATTCGCGTTGTAGTGAGTGTAGTAATCGACCAGCGAATCAATTACCGCCTGCGGCTTCTGTGTCGTTGCCGCATTGTCCAGATACACCAGCGCTTTGCCGTGAACCCGTTCCTTCAGAATGGGAAAGTCATTGCGAACCGCTTCGACATCAAAGACCGCGGCGGTCTGTACCAACTCCGCCTGCGCGCTCACGATGCCTTCTCCACCAGGTGACGGGAGTGAGCCAGCGATTCGAACAGCGCAGTCTCAAGATAACTGCGGACTTCCGCCACGCCAATCCGTTCGATCACGTCCCGTGCGAACGCAAAGATCAGCAGATTCCGCGCATCGATCTTCCCGATCCCGCGTGCGCGCAGATAAAACAGCGCCTCTTCATCCAGCTGCCCAACCGTAGCGCCATGGGTACAGCGCACATCATCGGCCAGAATCTGAAGCTCCGGCTTAGTATTGATGGTCGCGTTTTCCGACAACACCAGATTCTTGTTGGTCTGCTTGGCATCGGTCTTCTGAGCGTCTTTGCGCACGAAGATCTTGCCATTAAACACCGCGCTCGACGAGCCGTCCAGAATTCCCTTGTACAATTCGTGGCTATTGGCATATGGATGCGCGTGATCGATCGCCGTATGATTGTCCACGTGCTGCCTGCCATGCAGCAGGTAAAGACCATTGACCGTGCCTTCAGCACCGGTCGAAAGATACGCGTTCACGTCGTTCCGCACCAGCAGGCCGCCCAACGAGATATTGTGCGACTTGAAATTCGAGTTCCTCGCCTGATGGACCTGAATCGTCGCGACGTGAAATGCTTCGGCGCTCTCCTCTTCCAGCTTGACGTGCTCGACAACCGCGTTCTCGCCGACCACAATCTCGGTTACCGCATTCGTGAAGTACCGGCCGCTGCCGCTATATCGCTCGACGATCTGCACCTGGCTACCTGATCCGACCACGATCAGATTCCGCTGATGCGTGGTCCGCTCCACCGTTGCCTTGTAATCGATCCAGATCGGCTTTTCAACAACGGTGTTGTCCGGAATATGAAGAAATGCTCCGTCTTCGAAGTTCGCCGTATTCAGCGCCACAAATGGATTGCTCTCAAAAGAGGCGTAGCGGCCCAGATGCATCTCCACTAAATCCGGATTGCGCTCCAGGGCCGTACGCAGGCTAAACCCGTTCTCGCTGGGCGCAGCAACCGGATAGGGATTGCGAGCAATCGCAGCGACGCTAGTGAAGCGCCACTCCTCGTCGCGCGTGGTCGGAAACCCGCGGGCTTCAAAATGCTCCGCGGCGCGTCTGCGAACTTCTTCAAGCCCGGAGATCATCGCCATGGTCATTGCGCAGTCCCCGCCAGTTCCTCGATTCCGACATAACCGCTCTCCTCAAGTGAAAGCGCCAGTTCTTTGCCGCCTGACTTCACAATGCGCCCTTCCGCCAGTACGTGAACGAAATCAGGAACGATGTGATTCAACAGTCGTTGGTAGTGCGTGATGACGAGAATCGCCCGGTCGGGAGTTCGAAGCGTGTTCACGCCACTTGAGACAACCTTCAGAGCGTCAATGTCCAGGCCCGAATCCGTCTCATCCAGCACCGCAAGAATGGGCTCCAGCACTGCCATTTGGAAGATCTCGTTGCGCTTCTTCTCACCGCCCGAGAACCCGGCATTCACTGCCCGGTTCAACAAACTTTCGTCCATGTTCATCATCGACATCTTCTGCCGCACCAGCGCCAGGAAGTCCATGGCATCCAGTTCCGGCTCGCCCTTCTTCTTGCGAACAGCGTTCAAGGCCGCTTTTAAGAAGTACAGGTTGCTCACGCCGGGGATCTCGACCGGATATTGAAACGCCAGGAAAATACCTTCCTGCGCGCGCTCCTCCGGATCCAGTTCCAGCAGGTTCTGCCCCTTGTAGATCACTTCGCCATCCGTGACCTCATACAGATCACGCCCGGCAATAACCTGCGACAGTGTGCTCTTGCCGGAGCCATTCGGCCCCATCACGGCATGCACTTCGCCCGGGTAAATGGTCAAATTGATCCCACGCAGGATCGGCTTGTCCCCGGCCTTGGCATGTAAATTCTTAATTTCGAGAATCGGACTCTTCGACACTATGCTTCTCTCCGCCTGATTAAACCCAAGTGACTAACCAAATTGATGCTGACGTGACTAGCCAACGCTTCCTTCCAAACTGACGCCCAATAACTTCTGCGCTTCCACGGCGAACTCCATTGGGAGTTCCCGGAACACTTCTTTGCAGAAGCCGTTCACGATCATGTTTACGGCATCCTCCGTCGGGATCCCGCGCTGGCGGCAGTAAAAAATCTGATCCTCGCCGATCTTTGAGGTGGACGCCTCATGCTCGATGCTCGAGGACGTGTTCTTTACTTCGAGATACGGAAACGTGTGCGCCCCGCACTTGTCGCCTAGCAGCATTGAGTCGCACTGTGAATAATTTCGCGCGCCCGCCGCACCTTTCAAAATCTTGACCGAGCCGCGGTAGGTATTCTGCCCGTGGCCGGCAGAGATGCCCTTGGCGACGATGGT
>CBAAAA010000002.1:0-7814 GCA_964658695.1 uncultured Solirubrobacteraceae bacterium
CGTTCAATGTATTTGTTCCCTTAACTCGCTGTCTCATTTTCGGGGTTCACTCCACACTTCTCACCACCATGCCCCCCGACCCCCGTCCTCTACTTCTCCTGGCATTTCTGGGCTGTTATGCCCTCCCTGCCTCCGCCACCATTTATTCATTCGCAAACATTCCTTATCCCTCGCAAGGGCCGTTCAGCGGAACCACCTCAATCCTGAACAATGGCACAGTATTCGGCACTTACTACCCCACCTTCCTTGCCAATCTGTCGCATACTCTTACCAGAGTGGTCACTTCACCCAATACCCCACTTTTCCGGACGGCACACCGATTGAGACTCTGATCGGGAATAACTCTGGGGAACTGACTGGCACTTACTTCGAAAATGGCGGAACGCCGGCGCCGGGGTTTACTGAGCAGAATGGTATCTACACCAGGATTCCGTTCCTCAATAAATACACTTTCTTTGTACCCGCGGCCTTGAATGATAAGGGAGACATCGTGGGCGAAATATTTAACGGCATGGCCTTCCAAGCGGCGATCTATCACAACGGACACTACACAGTGCTTTCTTTTCGCGGCTTGGGTTTATATCCTGAAGGAATCAACGATGCGGGTGAGGTTGTCGGATCGGTAAGTGACGGTCGCGCGTTCATTTACAGCAACGGCTCCTATCGATTCTTCTCCTATGATGGCTTCTTGGATACGCTCTTTGTAGGAGTTAATAATCTCGGCCAGATTGTCGGCTTATCTTTCTCCAACTACTCCGCTTTGAGCTCGTTCCTGCTACAGCCGAACGGAACTTATGAAGCTCTTGTGGGCCCGCCTCAATTCCAGGGATTTACCCCTGGCAGTATCAATGACAAGGGACAAATTGTGGGAGACTACCCCGTCGATTGCAACTCATCCTACTGTGATCTCGCCGGATTCGTCGCAACTCCGATCGAGACCGCTCCGGAGCCTTCCTCGTTCTGGCTCCTTGGATGCCCCTGCTTGCTGCTGATCGCGATCTTCGGTGCCCGGCATCTCACAAGCGTCCGAGCCCGGTGACAAAAATCCGATAACTTTTTTCCTAAATAGAATCGCCAACTTACGCTCGAAATCCGCGCTCCACAGGTTGCCGAACGTTAGCGTCGGTGCGAGTCCAATATCAAATGAACGCCAGAACTATCCGCCGCGCCATCGAACGCAAACAGGCCCGCAAAGCCCAAAAAGAACAACCCCACACCGAAAAATCGACCGGGATGACCGCCGCCGTATCCGAAGCGTGCGCGCACGTGGAGCACGCGGAGCTTCCCGCCGCAGCCAAGTCGATCTCTGATGCCCAGCTCGCCGCCAACCGCCGCAACGCTGCGCTAAGCACCGGGCCCGTCTCGATAGAAGGCAAAGACCGCTCCTCCCGCAATGCTCTCAAGACCGGGCTCACCGGCCGTACCGTGCTGCTCGCCACCGAAGACGCCACCCGCTACGAACAACACCTTCAAAGTTATTTCCTTCAACTGGAGCCAGTCGGCAATCGCGAAACCGAACTTGTTCAATCCATCGCCGGCACCAGCTGGCGTATCGCCCGCATACCGGGCCTCGAACTCGGCATCTATGCACTCGGCCGAATCCAATTCGAGGATGAGTTTCAGTCTCTGCCGGAAGCGGAAGCCGCTCCTTTGATCGAAGCCGCCATCTTCGTCGCCTTTCAAAAACAGCTCAGCAATTTGAGCGTCCAGGAATCACGCCTGCGCCGTCACTCTGAAAAGGACACTGCCGAACTGAACCGCCTTCAGGAACTCCGCGCTGCCGCTGACCAAAAGACTGTCCCCGCAACCGCCCTTCCCGAACCCGACGTCCCGACCATCCACCCGGCCGCCACCAAAAATGGGTTCGAATTTTCACCTCCGGCTGCTCTCGCCTCTCTCGACGGGTTCGATGAAGACTTCGGCTTCAACTCTGCTCTCCCTGGGTACTCCGAGGCGGCCTGAACCGGTCAAAGACCCTTCCTTTCAAATAATTCGCCCTCACAAGCGAAAATGAACAGCGTGGAATCAGCTGGATTATGGATTGGTGTGGACATCGGTGGCACCAAAACCGCCGTCGTCCTCTCCGCAGACCCGCCCGATATCTTGGACCGGCGAGAATTCGCCACTGAACCGGAAAAAGGGCCACAACATGCCCTCGAACAAATCGTGACCGCCATTCGCGAGCTCGCCTCCCAGTCAAAACTCCCCATCCAGGCCATCGGCGTCAGTTGCGGCAGCCCCCTGGACCGCATTCATGGAGTCATCCAACAACCGCCGAACCTCCCCACCTGGATCGACATCCCCATCACCAGCTATTTATCCGAAAAGTTCACCGTCCCCTGCCAGCTGGAGAACGACGCCAATGCCGGAGCTGTCGCCGAGTTTCGTTATGGAGCCGGACGCGCTTCCCGCACCATGATCTTCGTCACCATGGGAACAGGCTTCGGCGCGGGCGTCATCATTGAAGGCCGCCTCTTCCATGGCGTAACCGACTCTGCCGGAGAGATCGGCCATGTGCGTCTGACCCCGGCCGGACCCGTCGGCTACAACAAGGCCGGATCGGTTGAAGGTTGGGCCAGCGGAGGAGGGATCTCGCAAATCGCCCATCATGCCGTTGCAACCGCCGCGAGCCAAGGGCGCACCTCTTCCCTGAAGAACCTTGCGCGTATTTCCGCCCGCGATGTCGCCACAGCCGCCGAAGCCGGTGACCAAACAGCCCGCCAGATCCTGCGCGACACTGGCCAAAAAACCGGCGAAGCGCTCGCCATCCTCATCGATCTTTTCAATCCCGACTGCATTGTCATCGGCGGAATTGCCATGCGCCTCGGCGATCTCATCCTCCAGCCCGCCCGCGAAGTGATCGCCCGCGAAGCCTTGCCCCACGCTGCCGCCGCTTGCCGCATCGTTACTGCCCAACTCGGTGAACGCATCGGCGATGTGGCCGCCATCTGTGTCGCTCAAGGTCTCGACACGTGAAATCTAACCGCCCGGATTATGCGATCATACGGAGCAAGTTTCCTCTGAGGCTCCTTCGCATGAAAATCAAAATCCTCGCGCTGGCAACTCTGCTGGGCGCGCTGGCCGCCGCTCAGCACTTCTCGTCGGTTCCTGGACAGGGCCGCTCGATGGTCGTCACCAGATACGGCATCGTCGCCGCTCCCCAGTTTCTTGCCTCACAGGCCGGCGCCAAAATCCTCGAAGACGGCGGAAATGCGGTCGATGCAGCGATTGCAGCCAACGCCGTCATGGGCGTTACCGAACCCTATGTCAACGGCATGGGCGGTGACCTGTTCGCCATGGTCTACGAAGCCAAGACCGGCAAAGTCTATGGCCTCAACTCCAGCGGATGGACGCCCAAAGCTCTCACCATCGACTACCTCAAAGCTCACAATATCGACAAGATCGATGAGATCGGTGTCCACACTATTGATGTCCCCGGCTGCGTCGCCGGATGGGATGCGCTGCGCACTCGATTCGGAACCAGGCCCTTCAGTAAACTGCTCGCTCCGGCCGTCTTTTACGCCGAAAATGGCTTCCCCCTCGCTGAACGAAACGCCCGCTACTGGGCAAGCAAACGCTTCTTCGATCAGCCCGGTTACAAGACCACTTATCTTCCGAATGGAACCGCCCCCGCGCTCGGCGACACCTTCCAGAACAAGGACCTCGCCGGGTCCTTGCGCGAGGTCATCAAGCACGGTCGCGACGGCTTCTACAACGGCACACTCACGGAGAGAATGGTCAGCTTTCTGCGCGCCCAGGGCGGAACACACACCGTCGCCGATTTCTCGGAATTCCAGCCCGAATGGGTCGAGCCCATCTCCACCGCCTATCGCGGCTGGAAAGTCTTCGAACTGCCGCCCAACGGCCAGGGCATCGCTGCTCTCTCCATGCTCAACATCATGGAGCACTTCCCCTTGTCCGACTATGGCCACAACTCCGCCGCCGCGCTCCACGTCATGATCGAGGCCAAGAAACTCGCCTACGCTGACATGGAACGCTACGTCGGCGACCCGCGTTTCACCCAGGTTCCCGTCGAACAGATGCTCTCGAAGGACCTTGCCACCGAACGTTCTAAACTCATTCAGATGGACAAGGCAGCTTGTCACGTTCTGCCTTCCGAACTCACTTCTAAATTGAACGGGCGCGGCACCGAGACCATCTATCTCTCCACCATCGACAAAGACGGCAACATCGTCTCTCTCATTCAAAGCAATTACGGCGGTTACGGCACCGGAATGGTCGCCCCCGGAGCCGGCTTTTCCTTCCACAATCGCGGCGCGGGTTTTGAACTGACGCCCGGCAAACCGAACTCGCTCGCCGGGCACAAGCGTCCCCTCCACACCATCATCCCGGCACTCATGCAGAAAGGCGACTACACCATCGGGTTCGGCATCATGGGCGGCTGGAATCAGGCACAGGCGCACGCGCAATTCGTTGCCAACGTCGTCGATTTCCAAATGAATATTCAGGCCGCTATGGAATCTGCCCGCTTTACCAAGAGCACCTTCGAAGGCTGTGATGTACAAATGGAAACCGGTGTGCCAGTCTCGGTCCGCGATGATCTGACCTTGCGTGGACACCAGATCACTGTTCTTGAGCCCTATTCATATACCGTCGGTCAAGGCGAGGCCGTGATGCGCAATTCCAAAACCACCACGAACTTCGCCGGCGCTGATCCACGATCTGATGGCGAAGCTATCCCGCAAGGCCCGGCCATCGATTGACAGTAGCCTTCCGCAAACTTCTCATGCATATCCAAAAACTGTTCCCCGCAGCGCTGCTGCTTTTCCTGATGACTAATCTGCAGAGCCAGACCTACGACCTTGCCGCTCGCCGTCATGCCCTCGACGCCCTGTTAGATGAACAATGGCAATACACTCTCCGCGAAACACCAGAGTTCGCCACTATCATTGGTGACTATCGCTACAACGACCGGTTTAGTGACATGTCCCTGGCTCACGTGGAACAGCACCGCCGCGACGCCGAGGCTTTCCTCAAGCGCTTCCAGGCCGTCGACACGACCGGTTTCCCCGAGCAGGAGTTGCTGAATCAACAGTTAATGGTGCGCAACTTGAAGGACGACCTTGAAGGGACTTCGCTCAAGCTCTACCTGATGCCCGTCGATCAGTTCAATGGCATTCATCTGCAACTGGCGCAGTTTGTATCGCTTGTGCCTTTCGACACCGCCAAACAGTTCGACGATTACATCACGCGTCTCCATCAGGTGCCCCGCGCTTTCGATCAGGTCATCCAGACCTTGGAACAGGGCAAACGCGACGGCATGATGCCACCCAGGTTTCTGCTTGAGAAAGTCGTCAACCAGGTGCGCTCCATTGCTGAGCCGGCGGGAGAAGCCAGCGTCTTCGGAATGCCTGTCAAGAAGTTCCCGCCATCTGTCTCCGCTTCTGACCAGCAGCGTCTCCGCGCCAGCCTCTTGAAGGCGATTGACAGCGAGGTGCGGCCATCCTACACCAAGCTCGCGAACTTCATTGCCTCCGACTACGCTCCCTACGGCCGCACTCAACCGGGACTCTGGTCGCTCCCCAACGGAGATGCCCTGTACCGCTTTGACATCCGGCAGCAAACCACTACCAGCCTCGATCCGGAAACGATTCACGAACTGGGCCTCAAAGAAGTCACCCGCATTCACAACGAAATGCTCGCCATCGCGAAGCATGAGGGATTTGCCGATCTCAAAGCCTTCCAGGCTTCGCTCAAGACCAATCAGAAACTGATTCCTGCCTCGCGCGAAGATATCTTGAAAACCTATCGCGGGTACATCGAGGGGATGCAGCCGGAGCTGCCAAAGCTGTTTGGTCTCCTGCCCAAAACCAAGGTCGAAGTTCGCCCGGTACAAGAATACAGAGAGAAGGAGGCCGCTGCCGCCGAGTACAATCAGGGAACTCCCGATGGCGCCCGGCCCGGCATAGTTTATGTGAATACCGGCGACTATGCTCACCGCTCGAAAGTGAGCATCGAGTCAACCGCTTATCACGAGGCCATACCCGGCCATCACATGCAGATCTCCATCGCGCAAACCCTTCCCGGCCTGCCGCCGTTTCGCCAGCAGGGGAGCTACACCGCCTATGTCGAAGGTTGGGCGCTTTACGCTGAACGCCTCGGTAAGGACATCGGTTTCTACCAAGACCCGGTCAGCGATTACGGCCGTCTGTCCGACGAACTGCTGCGTGCCTGCCGCCTCGTGCTCGATACCGGCGTTCACTACAAACATTGGACGCGCGATCAGATGATTGCCTACTTCCGGGAAAACTCCGGTGAAGACGAACCGGATATCCAGGCCGAAACCGATCGCTATATCGTCTATCCGGGACAGGCTCTCGCCTACAAATTGGGGCAATTGAAAATTCTCGAACTACGTGCTCGCGCCGAAAAGGAAATGGGCGCGGCATACAACATCCGCGACTTCCACGACGAGATCCTGGATGGCGGAGCGCTGCCTCTGGATGTTCTCGATGCACGGACCACCGCCTGGATGCATCACGCTACCCAAGCTCACTCTACTCGATAAGATTCTGGCGGGCTAATTCGTATCCCAACTGCCTGGTTAACGCGCTTTTGATGGAGCCTTCCGCGCCTAGCCAGATCGCCTGAAAACCCAGGCTTCTCAGCCAGCTTCCGTCCTTTCCGATCAGCATTCGCGAAGCGACCAGTTTCAGCCGCGCGCATGCGGCATCCACGATCGGTATCAGCCGCTGCTGCGGAATCTTCACTTTGACCTCGGGGATCTCCACCATCAGATCCCCGAAGAGCGGAATCAACGCGAGACCCATCGTGCCGTCTTCCAATGGAACGCCGAAGGTGTCCAGGAACTCCGGCTTCGGTGCGTAATCCTGATACACCACATTGTTCAATGGCAGCCCGAAATGTTGCTGCAGGAATCTCTGGCAGTTACGCCGCCCAAGCTGATAATCATGATCCCGAAACTCCTTCGCGAGGAAACCGCCAAAGGCGCCCAGTGCCGCGCTTGCCATCGCGTTTCGCGTCGTTTCGTCCACACTCGGAGAAATCGCCCACCGGCTATATACTTTCGGATCCTCCGTCAGCTTGATGTTTTCCCCTTGTATCCGGCTCTGATTGATCAAGGCGTTCAACAGTTGCCCGATCACCGAGGGCAGCGTTCCGCTCGGCGGCGTGCACGGGTCGTAAATCGGCGTGCTCAGGAATGGCGCAATGCTGATGACTGCTCGATCAGCATCCTGCCCGGACCGTGGGTTGTGTCCGGCGCCCGGCGTCGGCGCCTGCCGCAGAAGCTCCTGTCGCGCACACTCGAACGGGTCGTTATTGGTGACCCCGCCGTCCACGTTCACCGTGCTGAACTTCACGTCATCTTTCAACTCCCAATTGGGCCGCATCTCGTCGAAGTACTCACACTCGCAATGACCATCGACGACACCTGGCTGGCCCTTGGAAAACCGCCACTGTCGATGGTTGTACATCGTGCTGTTACGCTTCAGCGGCCGCGCCGCCAGCGCGATGGGAAACGCCCCGGTCGCCTTTGCCGACTCTGCCAGTTCTGCCCAGTTTGCATTCGAACCGGGCGTCAGCGTAAGCGCCGAACTCTCTCCCGCTCCACCGTCCCATCGCACCTCAAAGCTGGATTGATCGGCGTGATAGAGCGTCTGTGTCTCGTCGTTGCCGTCGCCGGATTCAATCGCGTACGGTATGCCTCCCAGGTTCGTCAGCGTCAGTATGAGCTTCAATCCATCTGCCACCCAGGGACGCTTCGTTCCAAGCGGCTTTGTCACTTGAACCGCATCTTGTGCAATACCGTCAATGGGCGTCGAATCCAGTAA
>CBAAAA010000002.1:7824-30949 GCA_964658695.1 uncultured Solirubrobacteraceae bacterium
CTGGCGTCTCGAAGGTCATCGCCTTCGAGAAGGCGGGAGATGTCGATGTCTTCGACCCAGGCTTTATAAAGCCGGTTCGGCGAACTCGTGGGCATCGGCGAACGCACCGGCGTAAATGGCTCACACAGGGCTGCCGCCGCCATCGCCGACGTCATTCCGCCCGCCGATGCTCCCGACATTACAACTAGCCGTACCTCATGCGCCGGAATCTCCCAGCGTGAGAAGTCGTCTCCATACTTGACTCGTTGCTCCTGGCGCTTCGCCTCGAGTGTGTCGAGCGCGTCGATCAGAAAATCCACCACGCCCGCCGTATAAGCACCCGCCGAAACCGCGCCAGCCATGTTCAGCCCGATAAAAAACACTCTGCGATTTCCAGCCATGAAACTGGTTAAAGCCTATATGAGAAAGGTTGTCCATGCAAGGCGGGACAATGAGGCAGGGCAGTGAGATGATAAGCGGCGTGAGGACCGACAAGTGGCTGTGGGCAGCGCGATTCTTCAAAACCCGAGCCCTGGCTGCGCGAGCCTGTGACCTGGGCAGAATCGAATCCAACGGCCAAACCTCCAAACCCGCGCGCGAGCTGAAGGTCGGCGACCTGCTCCAGATCAGGAATGAGGCTGGCGACTTCCAAGTGGAAATACTGTCACTGAGTGAAATGCGCGGCCCCGCCGTCGTGGCTCGAACGCTCTACCGTGAAACGGAAGCGAGCCGGGATTTGCGCCTCAAGGTAGCAGAGGAACGTAAAACCATGCCACACTTCGAAGCGCTTCGCGAAGGCAGGCCGTCTAAGCGCGACCGGCGGGATCTAAACCGCCTTCGCGGGCGTGCCTGAACTTCATGCCCTATCAGGGATCATGAAGAGGATGATTCTGCGAGCCTTCCTCGCTGCCGCCTGTGTCTTCTCGATAGCTTCTGCAGCGGAGTCTCCCACTCCCGCGTTCACACCCTTTGAACACTGGAGAAGCGCCGTGGTTTCCGGCAATGCAAACGCTCTCGAAGAACTGTACTTGAAGCAGCCCCCCGCTCGGCTGCTCCTCGGCAAAGATCAGACCCTCAGCCTGGATACGGAAGTCAAGTACTGGACAAGCTTGCGCGCATCCGGGATCACGGATGTGAATCCCAAAGTCCTCTCGCAGGAACAGGCACAGGGAAAGGCTCAACTGGTACTACGCATTGATGCCCGGGCCGGGGACAAGAAGTTGGTTGCCTCGATGGCGCAGTTGTGGGTCCAGCAACTCGACGGCTGGCATCTTGCCATTACGCAGCGCTCCGATTTCGGCGTAGAAAGTCCGCGTACTCTTCCCGAACCCGTAAAGCCGAATCCGTCCTTGTACCCAGCCCCGTCCGCGGCTCCCGCCGAACTTCAGGCTGCCTGCGTAAAGGCGGCGCGTGAACACAAACGGCTACTCATCGTCTTCGGAGCCAACTGGTGTTACGACTGCCACGTCCTGGACGCAACCTTCCACTCCCCGGCCTTCGCGCCCATCGTGAACAGTAACTACGTCCTGGTCCACGTCAACATCGGCGATGAAGGACAGGATAATAACGATATCGCCGCTCAATACGGGATCGCGATTGACCACGGCGTGCCCACCCTTGTGGTTGTGGAAGCAGACGGGAAGACCGTAGTGGCCCGGCAAACGGGCTTCACGGCGACTGCCAGGATCGGTCCTGGCGATGTCCGGAGTTTTCTCGAGACCTGGAAGGCGCACCGAACCAGCTAGTCAGCGATATTAGAAGAAGATAGCTAAAGACAAGGAGGACAGATATGGCAAAGGGTCGCGATCAGAAGAAAGAAACCAAGAAGCCCAAAAAGAAGAAATAGCCAGACTACGTGAGGCGCGGCTTCGCAGGAATCGCAGCCGCGTCTCACGCCAGCCTCGGGAGTTCCTATGCTAACGTGAGGCTGGAAATGCGAGTTCTAGCTGCCTGTACCCTCTGCCTCTATGTCGTGGTAGTCAGCCCCGGTGCGCAACCACCCACGACTCAAGCCGCTTCGCCGCAGACCAACGAGGGAAGAGGGATGCCGCCCCGAGCGGCTCCCACGGATTACCAGGCGCATGCCCAGGCAGGCGCTCTCACGGTGGCCGCTGAGTTTATGGGGCACTCCGTTCCAAAACCGGATGGGCCTTTGTCAACGGAAGACTTCGTGGTGATCGAAACTGCGCTATTCGGTCCCGCCAATCAGCGTGCCAAGGTCTCAATCGACGATTTCACGCTCCGGCTCAACGGCAAGAAAGCCCCACTTTCCAGCCAGCCGTACGGCTTAGTTGTTGGCTCGCTCAAGGATCCGTCATGGGAGCCGCCTGAGAAGCCCGAGACAAAATCGAAGACCGGCATCAACACCGGCGGCGCCCAAGGTGACTCCAATATGCCTCCTCCGCCGGTGCATGTTCCGATCGAACTACGGCACGCCATGGCGCAGTATGTTCAGAAGGCCGCGCTCCCGGAAGGCGATCGCACTCTGCCTGAAGCCGGACTGATCTTCTTCCAGTTTCGCGGGAGGACCGATCGGCTTCGTTCGGTAGAGCTGACCTACGCCGGCCCGGCCGGAAAAGTCACGCTGGCGCTGCAACCTTAAACCGCCGTCAAAATGCCTTTGATATCGTAACCACATGGCTCACAGCTCCAGACGTGACTTCCTGAAAACCGGGCTCGCCGCGACCACCATCGCCGGCGCCGTCGGCTTGCCTTTGAAAGCCGGTACGCAGACAGCTACTGACTGGGTGACGCTCGGAGACTCCGGCGTCAAGGTGACACGGCTTGCGTTTGGCACCGGCACGCACAGCGGGAAAGTACAGCGCGACCTGGGACAGGACCAGTTCAATAAGCTGGTGCGCTACGCCTACGATCGCGGCATCCGTTTCTTCGAGACCGCCGAGTCTTACGGCGATATGCACCGTATGCTGGGTATCGCGCTGAACGGCATTCCTCGCGACAGCTACCGGCTGATGTCCAAGGCCACTACCCATCCTGAGGTCGATCCGCAGGCCAAGATCGACGAGCTGCGCAAGCTCGCCAACACCGAGTACTTCGACGTAATGCTCCTGCACTGGCAGCATACTCCGACTTGGCCGACTGATTCTGCCAAGTGGCAGGCTGGCATCCAGGAAGCGCAGGCCAAGAAGATTGTCGTTGCCCGCGGCGCCTCAGTGCATGGGCTCCCCGCCTTGCGCCAGGTACCGGACACCAAGTGGCTGGAAGTAGCCATGATCCGGATGAATCACAAAGGCAAGGCGATGGACGCGGAAGATTACAACACTGCCGGACTGGGCGACGTCAACGAGGTCGTTACCCACGTCAAACAGGCGCGTGCGCAGGGGATGGGCGTGATCAGCATGAAGCTGGTTGGCGAGGGGACATTCACCCAACGTGAGGACCGTCAGGCTGCGATGAGATACGCCTTCAAGACTGCCGGTGTAAACTCGGTCACGGTCGGATTTAAGAATACCGCCGAGATTGACGAGGCGATTGAGAACCTGAATTTAGCGCTCGCTTAGACACGCGTTTCTCTTTCCGCTACTCTAATGTTCGAAATGCTATACTCCCGTGTCGGACAATGGGGGTAGCGAGTCAGGGAGGTGCGCTGACCGCCAGTATCTCGAGAATTCAACACCAGGAAAGAGAAACAATTGCCAACCACGGAAACGCAAATTACTCTAGAAGAACTGTGCATTAACACCATCCGGTTCCTCTCTGCCGATGCCGTGCAGAATGCCAACTCGGGCCATCCAGGCATGCCAATGGGCGCTGCCGCCATGGCCTACACACTTTGGACCAAATTTCTCAAGTTCAACCCCAAGGATCCGCACTGGATCGACCGAGACCGCTTTGTGCTCTCGGCGGGACACGGATCCATGTTGCTGTACAGCCTGCTTTATCTCACCGGCTACGATCTGCCGCTCGAGGAGCTGAAACACTTCCGCCAATGGGGTAGCAAGACTCCGGGGCATCCGGAGCGGGGCCATACCGTGGGCGTTGAAGTGGCCACCGGTCCGCTCGGTCAGGGCTTTGGCAACGCAGTCGGTATGGCGATCGCCGAAGCATGGCTTGCGGCGCGCTTCAACCGGCCGGGACACGACATCATCGACCACTACGTCTACGGCATCTGCGGCGATGGCGACTTGATGGAAGGGATCAGTCAGGAAGCGGCTTCACTGGCCGGGCATCTGCGTCTCGGCAAGCTCATCTTTCTCTACGACCACAACCACATCTCGCTGGCGGGTTCCACCAGTCTGACCTTCACGGAGGATGTCGGCAAGCGCTTTGAAGCTTACGGCTGGCACATCCGCCATGTGAAGGAAGGCAACGACGTCGAAGAGATCGAGAAGGCGATCAAGGAAGCACAGGCTGAGACCACCAAGCCATCCCTCATCCTGGTTCGTACGCACATTGGTTACGGAAGTCCCCACAAAGCCGACTCCTTCGAAGCGCACGGCAATCCACTCGGCGAAGAGGAATTGCAAGCATCGAAAAAGGCGCTCGGTTGGGCTTCCATGGACAAGTTCTACCTGCCTGAGGATTCCGTAAAGTTCTACCGCGAGGTCGGCGCAAAAGGCGGCAAAACGCAGGACGATTGGAAGAAGAAGTTCGACGCGTACAAAGGTTCTTTCGCCAAAGAAGCGGCTGAGTTCGAGCAATTCGTCGGAGGCAAGCTCCCGGAGGACTGGGGTGCGGACCTTCCGAAATGGAAACCTGAGGACAAGCCGATCGCCACCCGTGCGGCGGGCGGGCAAGTGATGAATGCGCTTGCTAAACACATCCATAATCTGGTAGGCGGATCTGCGGATTTAAACCCCTCGACCAGTACCGCTCTCAAGGGGCTGGGAGACTTTCAGCCAGCTGAATACGGCGGTCCAAGCTCGCAGGGCGCGGTGGGCGGCGTTTGGGGATATGCCGGAAACAATGTCGCATTCGGCGTGCGCGAACACGCCATGGGAGCCGCGGTGAATGGCCTGGCGGCACATGGCGGAATCCTTCCGTTCAGCGCTACCTTCCTGGTCTTTTCCGATTACATGAAGCCCTCCGTGCGCCTGGGAGCTTTAAGCCAGCTGAAGGTGTTCTACGTCTTCACGCACGACAGCGTAGCTGTGGGTGAAGACGGGCCGACGCATGAACCGATCGAGCAACTGGCTGGCCTCCGCGCTATCCCTGGCTTGAATGTGGTTCGCCCAGCCGACGCCACCGAGACAGCAGAGGCATGGTCGGCGGCGATTCAGCATAATGGACCGACCCTGTTTGCACTCACTCGCCAGAATGTTCCGCACCTGGACCGCAAGACCGCCAAGGGAGACGTCTCCAAAGGCGGCTACATACTGTCGGAACCTGAAGGCGGTAGCCCGGATGTCATCCTCGTTGGCACCGGATCGGAAGTTCACCTCTGCATGAAAGCTCAGGAGAAGCTGAAAGAGTACGGCGTGAAAGCTCGCGTCGTGAGCCTCCCAAGCTTCTATCTGTTCGAAGCACAGGACGAAGCTTATCAGGAAAGTGTCCTTCCGAAGAGCCTCAAAAAGCGCGTGACGGTGGAAGCCGGTACCAGTTTTGGCTGGCACAAATGGGCCGGGGATGAGGGAACGATTGTCGGTATCAACCACTTCGGCGCATCCGCACCGGGCGATCAGGTGATGAAGCACTTCGGGTTCACAGCGGAGCGGGTCACTGGCGAAGCATTGAAGCTGCTTGGCAAGAATGCCGAAGCGGAGAAGGAGTTTGGCGGCGGCGACACAACCAACGTCGCTCCGACATCTCCAACCGAAGGTCATTCTTAGAAAGACGTTTCGATAGCGGGGAGCTGAATCCTGCTCCCCGCTTCAGGGTTTCGATGCCGTATCGATTCAAAATCAACCAGCCGGTTGCTGACAACGTGCGCCGTATTGTAAAGGAAGAGATCGGATCCGCGATCTCCCATCTAAGCCTCAGTGATTCAAAACAGCGTGATAAGAACATCCATGAGGCCCGTAAGTCGATCAAGCGTCTTCGGGCGTTACTCCGGCTTGTTCGTCCTGAATTGGGAAGCTGGTTTCACAAAGAGAACGTTGCACTGCGCGACGTAGGACGGCGTCTGTCCGACTTGCGCGACGCCAGCATTGTTTTAGAGACCTTTGACTCGCTTTCACCCGCCGCTTCCGGGCGCAAGGAACTGCAGCCCGCTCGCACCCAATTGCAACTGCAGAAGAAGGCCAACTCAGACAGCGCTGACCTAGCGGGAGTCCTTCACCAAGCCGCCGAATCTCTGCGCCTGATAGGCGAGCGAGTAAAAGAGTGGCCATTGAGCGCCGACGGTTTCGAAGCGATCTCCAAAGGCCTGAAAGCTGAGTACAGGGACGGCAGAAGGTTCATGACGGCTGCTCTCAAGAAAGACGACCCTCTACTTTTCCACGAGTGGCGCAAGCGTGCAAAATGTCAGCTGTTTCATCTGCGCCTTTTGAGGAGCATTCTGACCGAACCCCTTCTTCGCCAGGAACAGTTGCTGCACAGGCTCGAGACCGCCCTGGGCGATGATCACAACCTGCTCATCCTTCGACAACACCTGAGCGCCGCTCCGAAGGAGCTTGGCGGTAGAAAAGTAGTGGAACGCTCCCTGGATCTGGTGAGTGAACGGGAGAAGACCCTCCGTACCGAGGCGGCAGCCTTGGCGAAGCAAATCTATCAGCAGAGACCAAAGGAATTTCTTGCAGAGCTACGAACTGCCTGGCAGAAAGCAGAGGTTCTTCCGATGCAGCCGCCTCTTGCAAGAAGCACGGCTGCGTAGTTCGTGACGAGCGGTTAATATTACCGAGACCTCGAAAATACTTCAGGGCACTTAGTGCGTCCTGAACCTTCGAGGCGTTTTCCGGCAGATCTAAGTGGCTGCTAGAACTCGGGTTACGGATATTGCCTGGCGATTTCTCCAGCTCTTCTGCGGCTTGGCAAGCAAGTTGCTTACTAGACGTTGCGGAGGAGATTCAATTTATGTTGTGGTACGCCTGGGTGTTCCTGGTAATTGCTTTGATAGCGGCTGTGCTTGGATTCGGCGGGATTGCTGCTGCGTCCGCAGGCATCGCAAAGATCTGCTTTATCGTTTTTCTGGTGCTTTTTGCAATCAGCTTCTTTGCTGGTCGCAGTCGAGTACTGTAAGACTTCTTAACTGGAAAAGAGGTTGCGGCGGAAAGAGCGGAGGCCTCGATCGAAGCCTCCGCTCTTTCTGTATTCGTTTCCTGCCGATCAGTTAGGTCATGTGGTTGCCCGACGCACATACTTGCCGTGCTCTGGCAATGCAATTCGATCGAAGTCCGTGGCAAGCCGGCTGAGTTGGTTAGGTACTTCCTCTCCGCACATGGCAAGACCATGATGGGGAGCGATCGTAAGGGGTCGAAGGGCCGCCAGCGTTCGAACCGATTCTCGAGCCGCATCCCAGTCGGTCGTGTAATAAGCCGGGGGACCGTGTAACTCGGGCGACTGCTTCGCCACTGCCAGGAATGATTCCTGCTTAGTGGTGCAGAAGGCATCGCCGGGCAGCAGCACCCGATCTTCTTCTCGAAAGAGCGAAATGTGACCCGGAGCATGGCCCGGCGTGTGAAGCCACCGCCAGCCCGGGAGGTTGGGTACGGAACCGTCCGCCGGCAAAGCATGCACAATGCCGCTCAGGTCTGCTGATGTGCGAGGGTAGATTGGCGACATGACAGCCATCAGTCCTCCTCCGACACCCGGGTCAGGCGGAGGATACTTTATGCGTCCGGTGAGGAAGGGAAGTTCCTTCTCGTGGGCATACACCGGAACATCCCATTCATGAGCAAGCTCTTTCACTGTGCCCACGTGATCAAAGTGACCGTGCGTGAGAATGATTCCCTGTGGCTTGGTTCCCTTCCCAAAGTGAGATTCCGCCCAGTGCTTAATCTTCCCGGCCGATAGCAGCAGACCGGTGTCGATGAGCGTCCACCCGCCCTGCTGGCCGGAGATGGCGAACACATTCACAAACAGGATTCGAAGGCCTTTGACTCCCTTGGCCACATCGTCCAGGGGGGTAATCTCATAGAAGGGCAGCGGTATAGCGTCCATGGCTTCTCCTTGCTGGCAACTAGTTTAGGCCAATTTGGCTCGCTTGATAATGCTCGACTTGACCAGCTAATCTACCAGGGCTTTCCATTCCAGCGCAGTCCCACCTGCCACAATCGAGGTTGCCCCACATTGGGCGTCGGTGTGAGAGCGACCAGGAACGTCCGGTCCAGCAAGTTCTCAACCGACCCTAATGCCGACAAGCTCTTCGTGAGGTGTTGCTGTACAGTCACATTCAGCGCAGTATATCCGGGAAGCAGAAACTGGTTGAGGTCATCATCGAACTGCAGGCCAAACGCGCGTACACCGAAGGACACCAGTGTGGAACCGGTCGCATAGGACAACTGGCCCGTGCCCTGCTGTTTGGGAACTTCCGGGATGCGTTGCCCATTGTTCAGCCTGGCATCCAGGAACATGTAACCGCCGTCGAGGGTCCACTTGTGCCATCGCTGCGTGAACTTAGCCTGGAATCCCTGCGACAGGGCTGTCGGAAAGTTCTCCCGCTTGCGGGTGATCGAGGTTGCGGTGCTTCTGAGGGTCGCGTTGTCGATCAGGTTATTCAGGTCGTTATGGAATAACGTCACAGAAACTCTGGTTGTTTCCGTAGTCCAGTCCACTCCAGCTTCTACACCAAGCAAGCCCTCGGGAACCAGATCAGGGTTCGCCAGCGTCTGCACATTGCCAACCCGGAAGGGCCGGTAAAGTTCATTTAGGGTCGGTGCGCGATAGCTGTGATACGCCGACGTATGCAGACGGAATCGACCGAAGCCCGCGGCAATTCCGCCGTTCGGACTCAGGTAAGTATCCCCGTGCAATCCGGTGTATTGCTGGCGTATCCCGGCAAAGAAGCTGACGGGGCCAATGTGATAGTCGCCCTGCCCGAAGATGCCTCGTTCCAGCAGCGTTCCCCCGCTCGGTGTGGCGATGTGGGTGAACAGCGAGTAATCATGCGACGTGCCGTGAACATCGTCACTGTCCGAGCCAATAATTGTGTTCCAGTTCTTGCCATGATGACGCCAGTACGCGGCCCCGCCCACGTCGTACTCCGGCACTCGCTGTGTGGATACCAGCGTCTCAGAGTCCCGGTTGGCTCCTACGCTTGAGTAAGTGCTGTGGAACTGGCCTTGCGTATGAAACCCGAGAAAAGATACCTGATCGTTCGTCCAGGAGTGCGTCCAGTTCACGCCGAGGGTGCCGAGGCCGGTCGAGTTGTGAGTTAGTTCCGTGCCATTGTGGCGTTCTTCCGCCAGCACATCCACGTGGATAGAAAGCCGGTCCACTTTGCCGAGATAATCCAGGTAGACGTCGCCGGTCGCGAAGCGGACGTTTGCCTTGTCATCTGCGGTCCCACGTACCGGCGGATTGGTGATGTAGTAACCATCAGTGGTGAACTCCCGGGAGTGGATCGACAAACCCCAGGGTCCCCAAGTTTGGGAGTAGCCGCCGGAGGTGTCGATTGTTCCCTCGTTCCCGCCAAGGACATCTACGATGACGTGACTGTGCTCGATCGGCGGCGAGAAGATCGATATGGTGCCGCTCATGGCGCGATCGCCGAAGACACTGGTGGTTGCGCCTTCGAGGACCTCAATCCGATCCAGATAATTCGAGTCGAAACGGTCCCAGTAAACCCAACCTCCAAAGGGGTCGTTGATGGGAATGGCATCCCAAAGGACGAGAGTACGGCTGGCGCCCGTTGATCCCACTCCGCGCAGCGATAGTCCCTGCGTAGTCGGATTAGCGACGATACTTGAGGTGCGTCGGAAGAGGCTGAATCCTGGAATCTGCCGAAGCCGGTCATCTAATTCAATGCCCGGAACGAGCTGGATCTGCTGCGAGTCCAAGACGGTCAGGGAAGCGGGTGTATCGTTGGCGAGCGTTCCATTCACGGTGACGGTCGTTTGAACAGGAGGCAAGGCAGGGGTCGCGGCTGCCGCAGGCGGGGTGGAAGTGGACTGCGGCCTTATCGCACTTGCGGCGACCAGCGTCAAAATGAGTAAGCGCGTCAGATTGACCGGCGTCGTGATGGTGGGCATAGCTGGCCTCGAGCTCCGGTTACGGAACTTACCTTCCTCTCACTGCGTATCCTAAAAGGGTAAACGATGAGTGATTTCGCAATCCAAACCGAGCACCTGGAAAAGACGTACCGGTCCCGGTTTCGCCCCAGTCGCGAGATCAAGGCATTACGCGGGGTGAGCCTGCGCGTTCCTCGCGGAGTGAAGTTTGGACTGCTCGGAGCCAATGGAGCCGGCAAAACGACGTTTGTAAAAGTGCTGGTCTCTGCGGTGCTTGCAAGCTCCGGTTCCGCGTTACTGTTCGGCCGGGATGCGCGAGAGCCAGAAGCTCGTCTGCCTGTCGGCTATCTCCCGGAGAACCACCGTTTCCCAACGTACTTCACGGGACAGGGCATGCTCAATTTCTACGGATCACTGTCCGGGATGGACAGCGTTGATCGCAAGCGACGCATTCCCGAGCTGCTCGACCGGGTGGGCCTGAAGGATTGGGCGGACGTGCGGATCAAGAAATATTCGAAGGGCATGTTGCAGCGGTTAGGCCTCGCGCAGGCACTGATGCATCGTCCCCAGCTGCTGCTTCTCGATGAACCGACCGATGGAGTGGATCCGGTTGGCAGGCGGGAGATCCGGGACATTCTTACCTCGCTGACCGACTCCGGTGTGACGGTTTTCATTAACTCGCATTTGCTGAGCGAGGTTGAATCGTTCTGTGAATACGTCGCCATTCTGAAGCGTGGCGAGGTGGCGCTGGAAGGACGCATCAGCGATCTTGTTGCGGGACGCGGCTATCTCATTACCGCCTCCAATGTTCCGCAGGGGCTGGTTGCGGGATCTTTAGCGCGGAGCGGCGACAAGTTGGACATCCGGGTGGGCACGCGAGAAGAGGCGAACTCTACCATCGACCTGCTGCGTTCTGCCGGAGCGCTGATCGAGAGTCTGAATGCATCCACCAGCAGCCTTGAAGAAATCTTCATTCAGACCACAAGGTCCGGAAGTCAGGCCGCGTGAGCTCGGCCAGCGTTGTCGCCAAACCGGTGCTGCCTTCCACCTCTCGTCTCCTGCTGGCGCTGGTGGCGGACACACTTCAAGAGGCGCGGGCGCGCTGGCTGTTCTGGGGATTGTTCGCCCTTTCGACGTTCTTAATCGGGCTGTTTCTATTTATTCTGAACATCGACGTCGTTGCAGGCGCGCGAGCCACCATCGAGATCAACGGGTCGTCTCGCAGCAGCTTCGATGTCCATAAGTTTGTTGTGATGGCCTACTCCTGGGTCTCGATCGGACTTTATGTATGGGGTACGCTTCTTGCGATTTTCGCGTCTGCCGGGCTGGTGCCGGTGCTGCTGGAACCAGGGCGCATTGCTTTGCTGCTATCGAAGCCCGTATCGCGAACCACTTTGTTAGTCGGGCGATTCCTGGGCAACCTTTTGATCGTTGCGTTGAATAACGCCTATCTCATTGTTTGCGTCTGGTTGATTCTCGGCTCGCGCACCAATGTTTGGGATAGCCGGTTTTTGCTCTTGATTCCGATCAGCGTCTTCATGTTCGCGGTGCTGCTGTGTGTTGTAGTCCTGATCGGAGTGGTGTTTGAGAGTGCCGCGCTTTCGGTCATGATGGCGGTCGCTTTGATGTTGATCAGCAGCCTGCTAGCGCAGCGCGACTGGTCGATGCGTCTGCTGAGTTCCCAGTGGTCGCGGCAGCTCTGGTTGACGCTCTACTGGATTCTGCCGAAAGTCTATGACCTCAGCGCGGCGATGAAGCAGATCATCCTCTACGATCGGGATGCGGACTGGTTCACACCGGTCTGGACGTCGGCATTGTTTGGCATGGCGGTGTTGGGCAGCGCGGTTTACATTTTCCGGAAGCGAGATTTCTAGTGCGGCGGTCTAGTATATCGATTGCCGTGCTGGCCATTCTTCTGTTGACCTCCTGCCGCGACAGTTTAACGGGCGTCAAGGTCGATCCCGGATTAGCGCGTTATGTACCTTTCGATTCCACTCTGCTGGTGGGAGTGGATGTGGATCGCCTCACGGCTGCATCTTTCTGTAAACGTCATTCGGAAGAGTTGAATCTGCCCGCGCTGAATCAGATGAGAGATCAAATCGGATTGGATCCGCGCCGGGATATCGCAGCGGCACTGATGGTCTGGGAGCGGGCCGTACCGGTGATTCTGGCAAGCGGCCGCTTCGCCTCTGGAGCTATCGAGACGCATCTTCAGCAACTGGGGAGCAATCGGAGCGAGTATAGGAACCAGACGCTCTTCGAGACAAATGGCGATGCTGTGGTTTTTCCTGATAAGAACATCGCCATCGGGGGGCCCGCGGATGCTGTTCGCGGAATTTTGGATTCCAAAAGCGCAGGAATACCGGAGGCGTTACTGAAGCGGATCCGATCGCTGCCTGGCGATGATCAGATTTGGGTGGTGAGTAGCAAGAGCCTTCCACTGGGGCAGACTCCGTTACACTCAGACGTGCAATCAGCTCTCGGGAATATCGCCGCCTACGTTACCGGTTTCAATGGAGGAGCCGCCTTGGACTCCGGAGCGCACCTGCACGCGGATCTTACCTGCGACTCTGCCGATGATGCGAAGCAGCTTCATGACGCATTGCGCGGCGGGATCGGTCTGGCACGGCTCACAACGAAGAGCGACCAGCCCGCTATGTTGAAGCTGTACGATGCTGTCCACGTGACTTACGAGCAACAGATCGTTCACGTTCGCGCTGATCTGTCGTCCGACCTGGCAGAACAACTGCTTGCCTTGACATCAAAAGCACAGAGATAGGGTGAGAGTCCTTCCTTATACCAGTCTTCCTGATACCATGGCAAGCGCATGCGATATTCCAAGCACCTCAGCTTGCTCCTGTTTGTAGCTGCCGGGTGCGTTCTCAAAGCCGACCAGGTGCAAACGAAATCCGGCATCGTCGAAGGGGCGGCCACTGCTGATAGCAAGATCCACATCTATAAAGGGATCCCGTTTGCTATGCCTCCGGTGGGCAAATTGCGGTGGCAACCTCCCCAACCCGCGGAGCCGTGGCAGGGTGTTCGGCAAGCAACCGAGTTTGGCGCACGATGCATGCAGGCGAGGATTTTCGATGACATGGTCTTCCGGGATAGCGGACCGAGCGAAGACTGCCTTTACCTCAATGTCTGGAGCCCAACCTCGTCCAGCGCCGAACACTTGCCGGTGATGGTGTGGATCTATGGGGGAGGATTTCAGGCTGGCGCCGCTTCT
The DNA here is from genome assembly GCA_964658695.1 of uncultured Solirubrobacteraceae bacterium. Taxonomy (GTDB): domain Bacteria; phylum Acidobacteriota; class Terriglobia; order Bryobacterales; family Bryobacteraceae; genus Bog-105. The sequence goes on from CBAAAA010000002.1 coordinate 21,100, forward strand.
GAGCCACGGCAGGATGGGGAGAATCTGGCCCACAAAGGCGTCGTTGTTGTCAGCCTGAATTACCGGCTGGGAATCTTTGGATTCTTTTCTCATCCGGAGCTCGCCAAGGAGTCACCGCATCATGCTTCAGGCAACTACGGTTTGCTTGATCAGGCGGCTGCTTTGCAGTGGGTACACGATAACATTTCCGCGTTCGGCGGTGATCCATCAAAGGTGACGATTTTCGGAGAATCGGCCGGGTCTATTTCGGTCAGCGCTTTGATGGCATCGCCGGTATCCAAGAACCTGATATCGGGCGCTATCGGAGAGAGCGGCGGGGTGTTCATGATCTCGAATCCGATGGCGCCTGCCGCGGAAACAGAGAAGATCGGCGTGAACTTTGCAACCGTTGCGGGTACAGACTCCTTAGAGGCGCTTCGAGCGAAGCCCGCAGCTGAACTCCTCGACCTGGTGATGAAGAACAAGATGGACTTTCGCTTCTGGCCTAACACTGATGGCTACTTCTTTCCAGAAAGTCCGGCTGAGATCTATCGCAAAGGAGAACAGGCGCACGTTCCTCTTCTTGCGGGGTGGAATGCCGACGAGCAGGGGTATCAGGGGTTTCTCGGAAAGGAACCGGCGACACACGCAGCCTATGTGGCGAAGGTGAACACAGAATATAAGCAGGATGCAGGCAAGGTGTTGAAGCTCTATCCGGGGAAGACTGACGAACAGATCAAGGCGTCGGCACGCGACCTGGCGAGTGACCGATTCATTGCATATTCGACATGGAAATGGCTGGATGAGCAGGTGGCCACAGGTTCGGCGCCGGTGTACCGCTATCACTTCGAGCAAGCTCCTCCGCAGCCCGCGGGAGAGCCGACACACGGCGCCTACCACTCGGCTGATATCGAGTTCGTGTTCGAGGATCTCGCTTCCAAGGCGCTTCCCTGGACGGATGCGGATCGGAAGTTGTCAGACCTGATCTCGAGTTACTGGACGAACTTCGCCAAGACCGGCGATCCGAACGGGCCCGGACTGCCGCAGTGGCCCGTTTACAAAAAGCCATCTTACGATGTGATGCACCTGCGTCAAGGAAGCACTGAGTCGGAGGCCTCCGCAGACAAGCTTCATGAGCGTTACAAGCTGATGAGCAAGATCGCCGCGGAACACGCGAAGTGAAGCTGCTCGTCTAAATCATAAGATAAGACTGTGACTAAGATGTCCGCGGTCGTTGTCTAATTAAGCCATGAGCATTCAATCTGGCTTGTTTCAGATTGCGAGGATAGCGGCGCTTTCTCTGGTAGCATTCACTGCCTCGTATGCCGCTGGCGCGCAGCACGACGCCTGGAAGCAGATCGTCCAGACCCGGCTGGCTCTCTATGGCCATCGCAATTGGATTGTAGTAGCCGATTCAGCTTATCCGAGCCAGTCGGCAGATGGGATAGAAACGGTCGTCGCCGATGCTGGACAGCTTGAGGTGCTTGATTATGTGCTGAAAGCGCTGACTAACTCGCGGCATGTAGTACCTATTATCTACACTGACCAAGAATTGCATTTCCTGACGGATAAGGACGCCCCAGGAATATCGGGCTACCGGGATCAGCTATCAGAAATGATCCAGGACCGGAAGCCGACCAGTCTGTTGCATGAACAACTGATTGCAAAGCTTGATGCAGTGAGTCAGAGCTTTCGAGTGCTCATTATTAAAACGAATATGGCACTCCCTTACACTTCAGTTTTCCTGCAACTGGATTGCTCCTACTGGCCAGCACAGGCGGAGGCCCGGCTGCGTGCAGTGATGGCGAAACATCCTAAGTAGCGCAAAGGGCGCGGCGGCTGCGCGCTCGACACCGCGACCGTTTTGCGCGAGTTGCTAGAGAGAAAGTTGTGGAACGTGCCTGTATGTAGGGTGAAAGCCCAAAGCACGGGCGACGGACAAGATGCTTTCGAAATCGGTGCTGATGGTCGCTCCCGCCTTTTGTGTTACCTCGTCTTCAATCGGCAAGTCGAAGTCATCGGCGCCATAGTTCAGACCTTCCAGCGCACGTTCGTTCTGAGTCAGCACAGAAGTACGAATGCGCGGGACGTTGTCGAGATAAATGCGCGACAGAGCCAAATGCCGGAGATACTCCGCAGTCGTAATCTCAATTCCGCCAAGGTGAGTGAAGTAGGGCTTATAAGTCCAGCAGAGAAAGCTGGCCAGGCCGCCGGTATCGTCTTGAAACGCCCTGGTTCGCTCCAGGTGCTCGAGGCGCTCTTCGAGATTCTCGTCGAATCCAATCACCATAGTGGCGGTAGTTCGGAGCCCGGCTTCGACAATGGCCTGCTGCGCTTCGAAGTACTGGGCCACTGTGTATTTAAATTTGCTATGCCGGGACCGGAAGCTTTCAGTCAGGATCTCAGATCCTCCGCCTGTGATCCAGCGAACGCCAGCGTCTTTGAACCTCTGCGCAGTCTCCCGGTAGCTTAACTTGGCGTGATCCGCCAAATACATGAATTCGGCAACTGTCAGGGCGTAGAACTCAAGGCGCTCGGCATAGCGCGCGCGGATGGAGGCAAACAGATCGCAGGAGTAGCTGAGCGGCAAATGGGGATTAAAGCCGCCGTTGAAGGCTGCCAGATCTCCACCTATTTCGAGCAGTTCATCCAGCTTGGCAAACACCTCATCGCGACTCAGGACGTAGCCACCCGGCTGACCGGGCAAGCGATAGAAAGCGCAATAATCGCATTGGGCCACGCAAACATTGGTGTAATTAATAATGCGCATGATCAGATAAGTACACTGACCCGGCTGGTGATAGCGCGCGCGAACTTGCGACGCCAGGGCCATCATTTCGGCATCCGAGGCTTCCGTCCAGAGGCATCTAGCGTCTTCGCGATCGATCCGTTCGCCCCTGGTAACTTTATCTGCGACCTCTGAGACCCGGCTGGTTATTGCGCTCACTGACTATATTGTAGGAGTTACGTTCGAACAGGCGGTGTCGGCAGGCAATGGTACCGGCTCTCGCACCATACCAGGGCCCGTCCGGGCTGCTGGTGAATCTCCTCTACCCGGCCGACCAGAATCAGATGATCGCCCCCATCGACGACGTTCTCGGTTTTGCACGCCATGCTCGCGACTACGCCCTCGATCAACGGGACGCCATGCAAGCCTTCTTTCCACGGTAGTCCTTCAAACCGCATGTGGTCGGGGAGCGCCGAAAAGCGCACCGCAAGCTCCTGCTGCGCTTCACTTAGAATATTGACCGCGAAGTGCTCAGGATGACCCGCCTTGGTCAGGAAATGGGCAATCTTATTGATGCAAACGAGTATGAGTGGAGGATGAAGCGACACGGAGGTGAACGAACTCACCGTCATTCCATAGGCTCCGCCGTCAGGGACGCGCCGGGTTACCACGGTGACCCCGGTTGGGAACAGACCGCAAGCCGTGCGAAATTCTACGGGCGTGACCGTGCTGCTCTTCTCATCCATTCGAATAGATCCAGATCCCGGGCTCATGGAATCAGCCTACAGCTTCTCACGTTTGCAAAGAACAGCCGGTGGTCTGAGAAACTGAACTCGTGTCTGGTCTGCCCAGTAATCGAAAGCTCGATGTCATCATTATCGGCGCCGGGGTTTCTGGTCTGGAAGCGCTTGCGGAATTGGACAAAGCGGGCGCACATGCGGTGTGTATTGAGGCGCGGAACCGCATAGGGGGCAGGATTCTCACAGTACACGACGCGGGTTCTCCGATTCCGATCGAGCTGGGCGCGGAGTTCATTCATGGAAGGCCGCCGGAGACCTGGACCATCATCGATAACGCCGGTCTCGCCGCTTACGATTGTGGTGAGGAAGCGGTGCACATTGAAGGCGGCAAGATCCTGGATCGGGCGAATGCCTGGCTGCCGGTGGACGAAATCATGACGGCAATGGCAGAGGCAGCGGACCACGGTCCAGATCAAACGTTCGCTTCCTTTCTAGCCGGCACCGCGTATCCCAAAGGGGCGAAGCGGCTTGCGACATCCTACGTGCAAGGGTTCAATGCCGCCCATGACGACCGGATCGGCATTGCATCTCTTGCGCTGGATAGCCGCGCTGCCGACGCCGTACAGGGCGATCGTTCTTTTCGCCTGATGAACGGCTACGACGCAATTCCCGCGTACCTGCTGAGACAGATCAAGGATCCGGTTCGGGGAGTGCAGCTAAATTCGGTGGCCGAAAGTGTGCGGTGGAGCCGCAACTCGGTTTCAGTCAACGCCCGCTCACGGCTTACCGGGGAAGTGAAGACCATGGAAAGCAGGCATCTGGTAGTCACTGTTCCGCTCGGAGTCCTGCAAGCCGATCAGGGTCAAGTGGGAGCTATACATTTCGAACCAGAACCGGTTGAAAGTCTACGGGCGGCGCGGAAACTTTGTTTCGGGCAGGTGTTCCGCACTGTATTCCGTTTTTCCGAGCGCATCTGGGAAAAGAACAAGGAACTGTCAGATGCCGGCTTTCTGCTGTCTGACGAAGCGGTGTTTCCGACCTGGTGGACGCCGCTTCCGTTTCGCGTACCGCTCATTACAGGGTGGAGCGCCGGAAGGAATGCCGATCCGTTGCTTCATGTGACTCGCGAAGAGGTCATCAATTCGGCCATGGAGCGTCTTGGGCGTGTTGCTTCCGTTGACCTGAACGAAGTGTATTCTTCGCTGATGGCGGCGCATTTTCATGACTGGTCGACTGACCCATACTCGCGCGGAGCTTACAGCTATGTTCCAGTGGGTGGTGTGCCGGCGCGAGAATTATTGGCTCAACCGGTAGAAGAGACCCTGTTTTTCGCCGGAGAGGCAACGGAAACAGATGGCCACAGTGCAACCGTTCATGGGGCGATTGCGTCCGGGAAGCGTGCGGCGCGTCAAATTCTGAAGCTATGAGTAGTAATTTCCCGATGAGTCGCCGTCAACTACTGGTCTCCGCGACTGCACTTTCTTCTTCTTTGTGGGCGCGGGATGGCCCTACGTTTTCCGCGGGCGTGAAGGTGGTGAACATTTTTGCGACCGTGCGCGACAAGTCTGGCCAGATAAGACGAGACCTGGACAAGAATGATTTTTCCATCCGGGAGAACGGTAAGCCCCAGGTGATCCGATATTTTTCTCGTGAATCCGACCTTCCTTTGACGGTCGGTCTGATGATCGATACCAGTCTCAGCCAAGGCCGTGTGCTTGAGAATGAACGCGGCGCCAGTTATCGCTTTCTCGATCAGGTACTGCGCGAGACCAAGGACAAGGCGGTGGTCGTTCAGTTCGATCAGGCGATCATCGTTCGACAAGGCTTGACGACATCGCGGAAAGATCTCGAGGATACGCTTTCCCTGCTCGACACGCCAAGCGAGAAACAAGCGCGGTATGGGAGCGGCACCCTGTTGTACGATGCGGTGCGCAGCGCGTCTATTCAGATCATGCGTAAGCAAGAAGGCCGGAAGGCGCTCATTGTGCTCACGGACGGCGTTGACGAAGGCAGTACGATCAGCCTGACGGACGCGATTCAGTCAGCGCAGAGCGCTGGAACGCAGGTTTATTGCATACTCTTTTCAGACGCGACCTATTACGGCGGCGGCGGAATGTTCAGCCCGGACGGGAAACGAGTGTTGGAGCGGCTGGCCACTGAAACCGGAGCGGCTTTGTTCGAAGTGACCCGGCAAAAAAGCGTGAGCGATATTTTCCGCGAGATTGAAGAAGACCTCAGGAGTGAGTACAGTATCGGGTTTGTCTCCAGCCAACCGGTGACATCGTCAGGATTTCGACAACTGAAACTGACGACTAACAAGAAAGGCTTGATTGTGCAGGCGCCCGACCGCTATTATGCCGAGACGTAAAGGATTTGATTTAAAAGGCCGAGGTACTTTCCTTTTGGCCTCTAAGTTGCTATTCTGTGTTTAGTCTTCTGCTCTAATTCGTCCTTTTCCAGGTGGTTGTTTTCCACTTTCTTGAGTTCCTCGATTTTGAAATCCGTGATTTTGGAATCTTTGGTTTCACGCGATGAAAGGACGTCCTGCCTCCCGCAGCGCATTTGACACCTTTTGTCCGATATGAATCAATTTTCAGAACTCACACTACACCCCTCTCTACACAACAATCTCTCCCGTAACCTCTTCGTGACTCCCACGCCCGTGCAGGCGCAAGCCATTCCGCACGCGCTGCAGGGCCTCGATGTAGTTGGTACGGCGCAAACTGGAACCGGCAAAACGCTGGCTTTCCTGCTGCCGATCATGCAGCGGCTTCTGACTGAGTCTGCCGCCACTGAAGGGAACCGGACTGCCATCCAGATCAAGTCCCTGATTCTCAGCCCGACACGCGAACTGGCGATCCAGATTGCGGACTCCTTCAGCAAAATGTCAGCGCAGACCGGCCTGCGTGCGGCAGTCGTGGTTGGCGGCCTCAGCGAGCAAACGCAGTTGAACGCCATCAAGCGCGGCGTCCAGGTCGTGATTGCGACTCCCGGCCGTCTTGAGGACTTTTTGAAGCGCAGATTGATCAATCTCAGCAGCGTTTCGATGCTGGTTCTGGATGAAGCAGACCGCATGCTCGACATGGGTTTTCTGCCTGCTATCGAGAAGATTCTCTCAATACTTCCGAAATCGCGCCAGAGCATGTTCTTCTCAGCCACCATTGAGAAGGAAGTCGAGCGGCTCATCGCTCGTCACTCCAAGAGCCCGGTTCGCATTGCCGTCGGAAGCACCACGACAAGAGCATCCGAACAGGTAGACTTGCACTTTTACGAAGTCGAGAATGACTTCAAACTTGGCCTTCTGCAGCACATGCTGAAGGAAGAGGATGGCTCATTCCTGGTGTTCGCGCGCACCAAGCACGGCACAGACCGGTTGGCCAAGAAACTCTCTGCCTCGGGTCTGCGGGCGGTTGCCATGCATGGCAATCGCACCCAAAACCAACGCAACCAGGCGCTCGCCGGATTCCGGGATGGCCGGTACCGGGTGCTGGTTGCCACGGACGTGGCGGCGCGTGGTATTCACGTCGATAACGTGGCGCACGTGGTGAATTTCGATCTTCCGCAGAGCCCGGACGATTTCATCCATCGGATTGGCAGAACTGGTCGGGCCGGACAGCGTGGCTCGGCTTCCACTTACGTTTTACGATCTGAGCGCGGCGAAATGCGCCGGATCGAGCGCGACTGCAAGGTGAAGCTTATGCGGCGCGAAGTCACGCCGGAAATGCTGCTGCAATTTGCGGAACAGGCCAAGAACGAACCTTTTCTTGACCAACATATGGAACGTTACTCCCCGCTGGCCCGGGCCCATCACAAGGGAGGACCTTCAGCTGGCGGTTCATCTGTTGGCCCGAATCGTCGCAGCTTTGGCCCTCCGAGACGCTTTTCTCAATTTGCCGGTCGTCCGTAATACCTTGTCGAACCGGCGCCTAAAGGGCGTCTATTTGAACGGATCCATCACCAGTGCGCACGGCAAGTTGCGGCCCGCCTCCGTTTAACTTGCCGCGCAGATCGTGTTCGCCGATTTTGCCGTTCACTGTTACCTCGGCGTTCGTCTTTATCGATCCATCCCCGGTGTGCACATCAAGATTTGCAGCTAAGTCGCGAGGCAGGGCCAGGCGAACACTTCCGTCGCCACTCTCAAGCTTCCAGTCCCCATTCATCCGCGACCCCTTTACAGCGTCAAGCTCCACGGAGCCGTCTCCGGTATGCACCTGAAGATTGTCGAAGCGCCCGCGCGCGTGAATGCTGCCGTCTCCGCTACTTGCTTTCAGATCTCCGTCCAGATCCTCGGCGTGGATGCTGCCATCCCCGGTATCTGCCCGGATAGAGCCGCGTAAGCCACGCAGCGCAATCGATCCGTCGCCGGTGTGTATGTATCCGGTCAGCTGGGGCGGCACCTGCACAGTAAGCTGCGCCGAGCGATTTCCGAAGCTGAAATGCTCGTGCGGCTCTCTGATCTCGATATCGATGCGGTTGCCTTCCTGGTGCTCGATGACCCGGACGCCGGAGTCGCCGACTGCCCAGCCCTTCGTGATCAGGGTTGCTTCGACCCTTCCACCGGCGCCGGCCTCCACCGTTATCGATGCGTCACCGGCTGTGATGTGTAATTCCGGGGTACCGCTCACCTGCCAGTGTTTGTTCCACTCCTCCGCACGTGCCGCAACTGTTGCCAATCCAAAAATAGATAACGCGATCAACTGCCTTTTCATCGGCTAACCTGCCCTTCCAGATCTCATACGATTTGTCAGGGCTTCAGGTTCCCGAGTTCCTTCAGTCGCGCTTTTTCTCGTCTGCTCAGCCGAACGGGTGCTCAATCGACGGACTGGGGCCTGTAAATAATCTGGCGCCGTCCGCGGTGATGTACATGTCGTCTTCCAGGCGGACTCCGAATTCTCCCCGGAGATAAATGCCCGGCTCGTCGCTGAAGGTCATGTTGGATTGAAGGGGCAGCGTGTTGCCGCGAACAAGATAAGGCCACTCGTGTCCATCCATGCCGATGCCGTGGCCGACGCGGTGATAAAAGTGGCTGTAGTCTGGACCAAATTGCGCATCGTCCACCACTTTGCGGGCGGCGGCATCCACGGCTTCACACGGCACGCCGGGCTTTGCCGCCACAAGAGCGCTGGCCTGTGCACGCTGCACGACATCGAAGACACGGAGCATCTTCTCGGTTGGTTTGCCGAGCACGAATGTGCGCGTGATATCGGAGTTATAGCCCTCCACCGCGCAGCCATCGTCGATCATCACGATTGTGCCTTCTCGAATCACTTGCGGCGTGAGTGATCCATGCGGTAATGCGCTATATTCGCCGACTTCGACGCTGGCCTCGCCTCGAAATCCAACGCGCGAATAGGCCTTCGCAATCAGCTCGCTGGCATCGTCCTGGGTCATTCCAGGATGCATTGCGCCATGGACGGCCTTGTACACTGCCAAGGTCGCATCGTTGGCGATCTGCATCAGTTCCAGTTCGTGCGCGCTCTTGATCATGCGGCAGCCTGCCGTGACCGGTGTCGCGCTTACCAGATGAAGTCCAGGACTGGCTGAGGCGATCTCGCTGCTGAATACAAACGGGACGCGCTCTTCGACGCCGAGAGTTCCTGTAGCGATCTTCCGGGACTGCAGGCCGCTGTTCACCAGATGGAACGGGCTTTCATCCTCCTGCCAGGTCATCACGTCGGCATCTTCCAGCGGGCCTTTATTTAGTTGTTCCCTTGCCCGCTCCTCTTCAAAGGCCGGACAAATGCAGAAAGCCTTTCCTTTGGCGGGGATCACCGTTGCGAACAGCCGCTCGCTATTTCCCCAACGTACGCCTATGAAATAGTTCAGCGAAGTGCCACCCGCAAGCAGAATTGCATCCTGGCCGTGAAGCGCCATTAAGCTTTGCGCCTTCTCGATCCGGGCTGCGCGCTCAGCGGTTGTGATGGGCCGCACTCGCCCTTGGAGAGAACTGAGTGCCGCAATGCTCGGTGGAAGGGGCGTGGAAGAAGATGCGGCATTACCGCTCCACGAACCTGCTGCGGCCGTAGAAGTGAGTTTGAGAAAGGTCCTGCGAGAATCCATTTTCATGAAATCAGGAATGATTATGACCAGTTTTACACTCAGCCTCGAAAGTTAAAGGTCAGAGCAAGCGTACGACGTGGTCCTGGCAGGAAAGCTTGGCCTCGTCCAGAAGGCGCTTCGGCAAATCCAATCCGCCTTCAGCGAGAAAAGGAACGATCGAATAGAACCGCTCCTGAAGATGCCTCTCGGGGTAGACGAAGTTCATCACGTACTGGGCATCAGCCGCAGCCCGCTGATCACGACGCAAGATCTCGCTGGCTGTCTTTCGTGCAAGCTTGTCGATCTGATAAAAGATCTTGGCCGAGCTTTTCTTGGCAGCTTCCTTCAGCGTCGGATCGAAGCT
>CBAAAA010000003.1:0-30567 GCA_964658695.1 uncultured Solirubrobacteraceae bacterium
GACATTCAATTCAGAGTGATCGTTGAAGGTCAACCCAGACCACTCCGTCCCGTTCTCCGGGAGGAGGCATATCGTATCGGAAGAGAAGCCTTGGTGAACGCATTTCGCCACGCATTGGCGAAACGGATCGAGCTGGAATTGAAGTATTCCTCCGCTGGTCTGCTCATTCTCGTGCGTGATGACGGGCACGGCATCGATCCCGAAACACTCAGCGAAGGCCGCGAAGGACATTGGGGCTTGTCTGGAATGCGCGAGAGAGCGGACAGAGTAGGAGCACGGCTTCGCCTCTGGAGCAGCCCCGGGCATGGAACAGAGATTGAACTTTTAGTCCCCAGCCAGATCGCCTTCGGAGACTATTCAGGTTCGATCCTGAGATGGCTGCGTGGTCCCCGGCGTGAAGATCTGGGAGCCAAGACTGATTGAACGTCGTCCCGTCGATATGTGGATGCATCCAGCATAGGAGCAGAGCAACTCCGGCTTCAGGCACTCCCCACTAAGCAGCCAGCTATGCTGAGCGATCCCGGCCGGGCTGGCATTGGCTTTCAGATGTACGCGCGTTACGAGGGTGACGTACCTATGCGTCCAAAATGGACAAAAATCTGGGGGAGGAAGAGGGATACGTTCAATCAAGCCCTACGTACCCTTCGTAACTTAAACGTTGTCCATTGTGCCACACAGGGCAAATCGGAAAGTTCTGGGCACAGCAGATAGGGCAATCACGCCTTCGGATACAGCGCATTCCATCGGCTCACGCGATCAGTCCCGGGACGCCCAACGCCCGGTATCTTGCTGCCAAATCCGCTTTCATTCCATGATGGCTTGTAGTGGGTAATGAGAGCGAATTCCGCCGCGAAAACCCACCATTCGCTGTTGAATGTCAGATACCGACACTTCATATCGGTGAGCGTTATCTTTTGCCTGCCGCTGATTTTGCTCGCGTGTTCAGCAAGTCTCCCCCGCAACGTCCGCTTGCTTTTGGTAGTTCCTTTAGAAGCCTTGCCGACGTAAACGAGTTTTCCACTTTGATAAAGGGCGTAGACGCCGCTGGCTTGCGGCCCAACGCCCCGGCTCAAATGAAGAAGGGGGCTGTCTTCAAGCTTTTCAACCACCTGTGCGCGGATTCCACGGTCGAGATCGAAATCAAAATGATGTTGATCGTCTGCCACCGAAGCGGAGATACTATCACATTCAGATGCTTTTCTCAGCAATTCTTGAGCGCGTTGGCGACGGATTTTGCCACCGTTTCGGCAAGACGCACTGGAACAGCATTTCCCAATTGCCTCATGGCCTCCGTCCAGGCGCCTTGGAATGTATAGTCATCGGGGAACGTTTGGAGGCGTGCAGCTTCACGAACAGTGAAGTATCGTATGGAACCGTTAACGCGGGCGAGCATGTTCTCTCCGCCGGGAACTCCGTGATCGCCAGCTTTTAGGGTCTTTGCGGGCTCGTCGAGAGGGCTGCCCGTATGGCCCGGATAGCTCCGCGCGCCGGAGTTGAAAACGTGGTTTGCGATCTCGCAATAGCCCTCCTCCGGGTCAGGCAGGTCGGAGATTGTATCGCGCACGGTCAGCCAAGGCAGTCTGTCGGCATCGAAAAGCGAGTCGCCGTCGATGCGGATGCGTTCAACGCGAGCTTTTTGCCTGTCTGTCAAAGCCGGACGGTCCTGTTTCTTGATCTTGTGTCGTTCCCAGTATTCGGCCGTTACCCATTGGGATTTGAGCAGCATGTTCTCCGAGAACTCGCCCTCCGGAAAACTCCAATTGATGCCTAAATCCGAGCGGAAACCAACGAAGAAGACTCGCTCCCGTCGTTGGGGTACACCGTAATTCGCCGCGTTCAGCAGCCGGAAAACCACGCGGTACTCAGTCCGGTCGGGTTGGGACGTATGGTGCTTCTCAAGCCGCGACCGGTGTTCCTTCCAACCTTCAGGCTTGGTGCGCATTAGACTCGGATACATCATCTGCAGATAGATGTACTCGAAATAATCTGCAAAGGTCTCCCGCATGAGCCCCTTCACGTTTTCGAATATGAAGGCCTTTGGCCGGAGCTCGCGCACGGCGCGTACCGCTTCTGGAAACATATCGCGGTTGTCCATATAGCCCTTGTGCTTTCCACCAAGGGAAAATGGCTGGCATGGTGGGCCACCGGACACCACGACGATGTCCTTCAGTGGAGAATAGTTGAAAAGTCTAGCGTCGCCTTCGTATAAAGGCCACGTTTCCATAGACTTTAAACGATGGCGCTGATTCTCTCTAAAAGTCTCGCATGCGTCGTGGTCCCGTTCGATCACGGCGGCGTGATGAAAGCCGGCGTTCGACATCCCCATGGCAAGGCCGCCAGCCCCGGCGAAAAGTTCAACACTTCGCATCAAGAAACCTCTTTACTCGCGCTGTAAGTCGGTCGGGTTTGTTGATCTGGCACTCCCAGATGATCATGACTTCCCAACCGTTCCGAACAAGCTCTCTTCTATTCTTTTCGTCTCTCTTTCTGTTTCCTTCGAGTTTCGGAATCCAGAAATCTGCCCGGGACTTTGGAAGTCGTGCAAGGGCGCAGTCGTTGTGACGGTGCCAGAAACAGCCATGCACAAAGATGACTTTGCGTTTCTTCCTGAAGACGATGTCCGGATGCCCTGGCAACTCTTTCGCGTGCAGTCGATAACGATATCCGAGCGCGAAAATGAGACTACGTACACAAAGCTCTGGACGCGTGTTTCGGGAGTGAACCCGTGCCATGATCTCTGACCGTTCAGATGGCAAGAGATTATCCACACCTCCTAAAGCTCCCTTCCCTCTGCAAAACAGCGGCCATCTGTCCGCGATATGTTTTTTCGGTTGTTTCCCGCGAGCCCAAACTAGAGGAACTTTCTTTTCGTTGGCAATCGATTCCAGCGTCTCGCTGACGTATCGAGGGAAACTGATCGAGGCTGTCGAATGCTCTTTTGACCTTGGAGATTGGTTGCTCAGCGTAGGGGATTGGAACCAGAGGAGATCGTTCTGGCGGAGGAAGAGGGATTCGAACCCCCGAACGAGTTTCCCCGTCAACGGTTTTCAAGACCGCCGCCATCAACCGCTCGGCCATTCCTCCGCTCACTATCCTACCTGATGATCAACCGTTCACTTCACTCGGATAGTCAGAGAAAGGGTCTTGCTGTTCCCCTTCGAATCCGCCGCGGTGATGGTGTACGTGGTCGTCTTTTTCGGAGCAATCTCCATGCAATGACGGGAAGAGGGTTTAATCTCTTCAATCGGGGGATCGATCTTCACAGAAGCCGCATTTACCACTCCGTAACAGAGTTCTGTGGTCTGCCCGGGTTGAACGGCGGCGTCTGCGGCCTCAAATGTCGTGAACTTGACCTCGCCCGAGCCGAAGATCTGATCGTTCACCCGTTTCTGCGCCTCCGCCTTCTGCTCTTCTGTTGCTTTCTCCGCATCGATGGTCGCTTGGTGGCGTGAGAACATCACCCAGGCGACATACAGCGCTACGATGATCGTTAGGACGGTCGTATACGGCAAAATCGACTTGAGCGGCGACTTGGGTTGGCTGCCCGGATCGTTAGTTTGATCGATAAGAGACATTGCTGAGATAGACGTCGAAATCCCTTGCATCGTGGCATTCCGATATCTCATCTTCCATAAGCCTTTCAACGTGCTGAGCCAGTTCACTCAGGGGTCCGTCGCTCCAGCTAAAGGAAGCCCGCGTCTCACCCTCTCAGATTTCATTGATGTACCCGATGTGTACCCGGTGGGCAGACTCGATTTTGACAGTGAAGGATTGATGCTGCTCACGAATGATGGAGCGCTGCAGCATCGGCTCAGCGATCCCCGTTTCGCTCACCCTCGCACCTACTGGGTGCAGGTCGAAGGAGTGATCACCAACTCTTGCCTGAACCGGCTCTCATCAGGGATCTCCATCCAGGATTATCGAACCAGACCTGCCGCAGCGAAAGCAATTGAGGAGCCCGCGATGGCTCCTCGAGTGCCTCCCATACGCGTGCGCAGAGCGATACCGACATCCTGGCTGGAGCTGACGCTAACCGAAGGCCGCAATCGCCAGATTCGACGCATGACGGCTGCGGTCGGTTTTCCGACGCTTCGGCTGCTGCGGATAAAAATCAGTACCCTGACCTTGGGATGTCTGCTGCCAGGCGAATGGCGTGATCTTTCGCAGGCAGAGCTGTCGATGATCAGAGGCGACTCTAGCGTTTAGTGGTATCGGTTACGGTCATCGAAGTGCTGCCGCAGGTCCCGCAAACCCGTGACGTCTCGCGCCAAGGCCTCGTGTGCACGCTCGCCCATCCGGTTGTGATCGATCACGTTTTGAACATCTCCAATGGCCTGATCCAGCTTGTCCTTGTCAAAACGCCCGCCTTCATGAAGTCGATCTCCGAATTCCCGCAGATGCCGGATCGCCATATCGAAGCGCTCTCGCTGATGGCCGTCGTAGCGCCCCTGTGAAGAGATTTCGGTCAAATCGTGTATGGTTGTCTCGACCGGACGCCGGTGCTCCGGAGAAAAACGGTAGTCCTGAGCCGATGCCACGCCCGAAAAAGCCGCCGTACAAAGAACGCCAGCCAACATCCATTGCGCTTTCTTACTGAAGGTTCTTCTTGTCATTTGCTTGCTTCTTCCTCCCACCCGAGAAGACGCCAACGTTCGCCTGCGTAGTACATCTAGCCTCCAGAATGATTGTTATTTAACGTTTTTCGACCAGCAACTCGACCGAGGAGGCGGCTAGCGGGGAATGGTACACGCGCTCGGTAGCCTTTTGAAAGTCTGCCGGCTGTGCCGTTGGAATGTCCCGGAACGTTTGAGGGTTCCGGTCAACCAGTGGGAACCAGGAGCTTTGGATCTGCACCATCACCCGATGCCCCTTGCGAAAACAATGATAGACGTCCGGCATCTCGTAACGAATTTCCTCAGTGTGACCCGGCGGGAATGGCCGGGCGACTTCAAAGCCATTGCGGAACTTCCCGCGAAACGGTTCGCCCCGGACGAGTTGTTGATAACTGTCCAGCTTCTTATCTCCAGTGCGCGGGTAAACGTCAATCAACTTCACCACGAAGTCTGAATCTGTTCCCGATGTGCTGACAAACAACGATGGAGACACTGGGCCCGCTACCGTGAAATCCTCTTCGAGCGGAGCCGTCTCGTAAACCAGAAGGTCCTTGCGATGCGAAACGAACCGCTGGTCGGCGTCCATATACGTCCTGGCCATTTCGGTCGTTTTCCCATTGAAGAACGGCACCGGATGAGCAGGGTCGCTTACATACTCGTCGTATTCAGGCTCCAAGCCAGGCAAATGCGAGTCAAGCTTTCCCTGAGCGTGCAAATATAAGTGCTCTTTCTCTACATTCGGGGGCGGCCAGGAGCTTTCTTTCCGCCAGATATTACTTCCTGTTTCAAAGACATAGGCCGCTGGAAGAGCAGGATCCGTCGCGCCCTTCAGATAATGGCGGAAAAACGGCAGCGCGATCTCGCTTTGAAAGAACTCCGCTGTATTGGACCCGAACGAAACGTCGCCGAGAGCGTTGCCCGGCGGTTCCTCCCATCCTCCATGCACCCAAGGGCCCATCACCAGATGCTCCGTCGTCGACGGCGACTGTACATGAACCGCACGATAAGTCTTCAGCGTTCCGGAGAGATCCTCCGCGTCGTACCAGCCCCCGACAACCAGAACCGCAGGCCTGATATCGCGAAGGTGCGGGAGAATGTCACGCACTTTCCAGAACTCGTCATACTCCGTATGGGCGACCACGTCTGTCCAGTACGGGTTCTGGTTATGGAAATAAGTCTGGGCGTTTGAGAGCGACCCCATGCGCAGGTAAAACCGATACCCGTCTTTCGTTCCGAAGGAGAACTGCTTTCCGGACGGCGGGACCAGTGGATTCGCCTGCCTACCAAATTCCACATAGAACCCGAAGTTAGCGGCCAGAAAGAAAGCACCGTTGTGATAGGCGTCATCGCCCATGTAAAGATCCGCGATCGGCGCCTGCGGAGAAACGGCCACCAACGCAGGGTGAGCGGCAATCATTCCGGCCGATGCATAGAACCCCGGATAGGAGATTCCGAACAGTCCTACCTTACCGTTATTACCGTTTACGGTATTAACCAGCCACTCAATGGTATCGTAAGTGTCGGTGCTCTCATCCGTCGCTAAATGTCGTGAATTTACGCTTTGTTCCGGCGTCATTTCCTGCCAAATACCCTCCGACATATAACGGCCTCGAACGTCCTGAAATACAAAAATAAACCCGTCCCGATCAAACGCAGAAGATGGCCCCAATTGCTTTAGAAGGCGATTCGGTCCATAAGGATCCACTCCGTAAGGTGTTCTATTTAACAGAATTGGATATGTCTTAGACGCGTCTTTTGGGGTATAAATCGATGTAAATAGTCGAATTCCATCGCGCATAGGAATCCGAACTTCGAGCTTTTTGTAGTTTGCGGGAACATCAAACTGATCGGCTCCCATGGCGGTAAGAACTATTCCAAACCAGAGCAGGAAACTAAGTCGAAACAACGCCATATGAACTATCCTATAAGCCGCTATACTGGTGGCAAACAAAAAGCGAAGACAAACTCTGGATGCTTGATACCGATGAACAACTGGCAAGGTTAAGACAGCGCGTTGCCGCTATCGACAGCCGTTATGCCACCCGCAAGAATGCGCCAGTGCAGCCGCCCCCTCCAGCGAGGGAAGGGAAGTGGTCGCGGTCCTTCATCGAGGAATGGTCCTCCGGTGAGGTGATCCACAACGAATTCGGCTCACATTTTCAGACGGAACGCCTGTTCGCAGGCCACAAATCTCACGGGTCGGCGGACATAGGCGCTCTGGCGGAACTGCCCCACGATCTGCTGGATGCTCTCGGGGGCGGCGAGATCCCGGCCGTCGCTCCCGAGCGCTGGGCATTTCTCGATACCGAGACGACTGGCCTCGCTGGCGGATCCGGTACCTATGCCTTTCTCATTGGCGTAGGCAGAATCACTTTCGAAGGCTTCTCTGTCCGCCAGTTTTTCATGCGTGAATACGCAGAAGAACGGAGCGTCCTGCAAGCGTTAGTCGATCATCTGGACCAGTTCGACGTTCTCATCACATACAACGGCAAGAGCTATGATCAGCCGCTGCTTGAGACGCGCTTCCGGATGACCCGCCATAAGCCGCCATTTGCAAGGCTCAGCCATCTCGACTTGCTCTACGGCGCGCGAAGGCTTTGGAAGTTGCGCCTGGAGAGTTGTCGCCTTGTGCAACTAGAACAACAGATCCTCGGCTTTCAACGCGAGGGCGATTTGCCCGGAGAGCTGATTCCATATGTGTATTTCGAGTATCTGCGCTCGCGGGAAGCCAGTCGTCTGGCGCCCGTCTTTCACCACAACGCCATCGATATCCTGACTCTTGCCTGCCTGACCGCTATCGTTCCCGCTGCGTTTCGCAGTTCTGACTTGGAATCGCTTGCGAAAGTCGGTGTCAGGCGCGGAGAAGAACTTGCCGGCATCGCTCGCTGGCTGCTCGCAGCCGGGCAAACAGAAGAAGGTCTCGATTTATTGAAGCGAGCGGTGAATGCCGGGCTGCCCGATGCCTTGCTCTTCCGATCGCTGCTGGATGTGGCGCTGTTGGAGAAGAAACTCGGCCGTTCACACGCTTCGCTGAGCGTATTCACTGAACTTGCCGGATGCCGGAATGCCCATCGCGTGACCGCGCTGGAAGAACTTGCCAAATTTTACGAGCACGAAGAGCGGAACTACATTTTGGCCCTTGAATTCACTAATCAGGCGCTGTCCTTTGAGCCGTCCGACAGACTGTATCAACGGCGCACCCGGCTGGAACGACGTTTGTCCAAGCCGCGAGCGCGCCGGCTTCTCTAGCTAGTCACGACGATTTGATCTCTGTCCAATACCGGTCTCGCAGCCGCTGGGCTGTTGACGATAGTGACCTGAACCATTCGCCGCGCCTAAGTACGTCCGCCCGCGGGTAGAGCACTTCATCATCGCGTTGAGCCGCCGGAAGCAGTGCCCGAGCCGCCGCGTTGGCAGTCGCAGTGCGCATTTCCTTGCAGATCGCCACGTTCACTTCCGGCCTCAGGATGAAGTTGACAAATTCATGCGCGAGTTCCGCGTGCTTGCTCTCGCGCAGAATACAAAGGTTGTCCGCGTAGAGCGCAAAACCTTCAGCCGGGAACGAAAAGGCAAGATTCGTCGAATTGTCCATTGCGACCTGAGCCACCTGAGCCCACATCTGGGCCGCCAGGACGTCTCCCGCCACAACCTGGTCGCGTACCTCTTCACTGAGATAAGCCCGCAGCAAGGGCTTCTGTTGAACCGCCAGGTCTCTGGCCTTTATCAACTGCGTTGGATCCTCAGAGTTGATCGAGCATCCCAGACGTTTGAGGCAAGCTCCAAAAATTTCCGCTGGATCATCCATCATGGTGACCCGGCGTCGATACGAGTCTGTCCACAAATCAGCCCAGGCTTGTGGCCGCCTCAACACACTCTTCTGGTACACGATGCCGGTGGCGCTGTGCATGTACGGGCTGCAATAACGAAGTTGCGGGTCCCACTCCGGAGAACGAAAGCGCGAATCAAGGTGGCTGAGATTCGGAATCCGCGAATGATCCAGAGGCAGCAGCAGCTCCAGATCTCGCATGGGCTTGATAAAGCTGTTCGAAGGAAACACGACATCCCAGCCGGAGTTGCCGCTCATCACCTTGGCAAGCATCTCCTCGGCACTCCCATACGTTGCGTAGCGAACGCGGCAATGAAACTCACGTTCGAAATCCGGAATGGTAGAGGCCGCGACGTAATTCTCCCAGTTGTAGACGTTCAGCCGGCGCTCTCCATGCGCGGTGCAGCCCAGCGTCGCTCCCGCTACGCCCATCAGGAAGATCCTGCGGTTCATGACTCTCGCCCGGTTGTGGTTGCGGTCTGTTCCAGACGCCCCGCTACCAGGATCAACGTGCCTAGGCCTACCGTGATCATCACCGAGATTGCATTTACGTCGGGACTGACGCCGCGCCGGGCCATCGCATAGATAATCATGGGCAGCGTCTCCGAGTTCACCCCGGCCACCAGGCTTGTGATGACATAATCGTCAAACGAAACAGTAAAGCAGAGTAGTGCCGCCGCCACGATGCCTGGCAGCAGCATCGGCAGCGTCACGTAGCGAAATACCTGCCATTGATTTGCCCCAAGGTCAAGCGCCGCTTCCTCCAGTGCGCGATCGAAAGTGCGCAGTCGCGCCAGAATCACAATCGCCACGTAAGCGAGTGAGAAGGATACATGCGCCAGAATCACCGTGTGAAGGCCGAGCTGGAAATGCAGAGATCGAAACATCCATTGAAAGAAGGCGAGAAGGGAAACGCCCGTGACGATCTCCGGAGTTAATAGCGACAGATAGAGGGAGTTCGTCAGCAGGGGCGCGCGTCGCTCCCAGATGGCGTATGCCGCCAGCGTTCCACAGATGGTGGAGAGGACAGTAGCGGTCAGGGCGATAATGATGCTGTTCAGTAAGCCGTCGGCGAGTGCCTGATTGTGAAATACGCCGCTGTACCAGGACCAGGTGAAGCCCTTCCAGACCGCGATCTTTGAGGAGTTCACACTGAACACGCCCAGTACTGCTAGCGGCAGGTACAGAAAGGCGTAAGCTGCCACCGCATAACTCACCAGAAAGCGCCTCAAAGCAACTCTTCCCCTCTGCGGCCGACCAGCCGGGTTGCTACTAGAACCATTGCCATCAAGAGCAAAGAGAAGGCTGCACCGAAGGGCCAGTCACGCGCCGTCGTGAACTGATTCTGAACCAGGTTGCCAACCATGACTGTCTTGCCGCCTCCCATGAGATCAGGCGTCAAATATGCGCCCAGGCAGGGAATGAATACCAGCAGGCACCCAGCCAGGATGCCCGGCTGGGAGAGTGGCAGGATAACTCTGATTAGCGTCGTGAAGGGTGATGCACCAAGATCGGCGGCCGCATCCAGCAGAGCCGGATCCAGTTTCTCGAGCGTCGCATAAAGAGGCAGCACCATGAAGGGCAGGTATCCATACACCAGTCCGAGAACGACCGCGCCGGTATTGAATAAGAGCGGCAGCGGCTGTTGAATTGCATGGACACTCAGCAGCAGACTATTAATCAGGCCTGTGTCGCGCAGCAGGAACATCCAAGCATAGGTGCGAATCAGGAAGCTGGTCCAGAACGGCAGCATCACCAGGTTCAGCAAGAGAGTCTTATGTCTCGTGGCTCGGGCAATGTACAGCGCCAGCGGGAAACCGAAGAGGACGCAGAGGGCTGTCGAGAGGGCGGAGATCCAAACCGAACGCCACAGAATCTCCAGATACAGCGGGTCCAGTACGCGTGCGTAACTCTCGGCTGTCCACGGCAGCGTTGCTCCTCCGTAGAGCCCCCTCGTCAACAGGCTGTAGGCGAGAACAATCAGTAAAGGCACAAAAAACAGCAGCGCCATGACAGCCCCGCTCGGAGCGAGGAATAACAGACGAAGCCGTTTCATTTTGCGTGGTTTGTTCCTAACCGGGCAGTCGTAATTCGTCCGACGCCTTCCACCAGAGATGAACTGCTTCACCGGTTTCGTAACCATTGCGGTGCTCATCGAGTTCGACTGTACAAGGGAAGCCGTCGGAAAGGCGCGTTTCAATCTGAATCTTACTTCCGAGAAAAGTACATCCGTTGACGATGGCGGGGATCGAGGGACACTCGCTGCCAGGATATTCGCGCGAAATACGAAGCGCCTCGGGCCGCACACCCGCCCCGTTTACCCAGTTCACCTCACCGAGGAACTCCGCCACAAAGCGCGACTGTGGACGCTGATACAGCTCTCTGGGCGTGCCTACCTGGTCGACCACACCCCCATTCATCACTGCTAGCCGGTCAGAGAGCGAGAGCGCTTCTTCCTGATCATGCGTGATAAACACGAAGGTGATTCCAACCCGGCGTTGAATGTTCTTCAACTCGGCGCGCATCTGTTTCCGCAGCTTCGGGTCGAGCGCCGACAGCGGCTCGTCCAGAAGCAAAACCTGTGGAGTCAAGACGAGAGACCGGGCGAGAGCAACGCGCTGACGTTCGCCGCCCGAGATCTGGTGCGGGAGGCGCGATTCCTTTCCGGAGAGCTGGACAAGCGATAACGCATCGCCTACTTTTTGTTCAACCAAGCTCTTCGACTCGCGCCGGCGTTCCAGTCCGAACGCTATGTTTTGCGTGACCGTGAGATGTGGAAAGAGTGCGTAGTTCTGGAAAACTGTACTGACATTCCGCTCGTAAGGCGGTGTGTCGTTCAGTCTGACGCCGTTCAGCAAAATCTCGCCAGAGGTGGGCGTCTCGAATCCGGCGATCAAGCGCAGCGTTGTGGTCTTCCCGCAACCTGAGGGACCAACCAGCGAGAAGAACTCCCCTTTGAGGATGGAAAGCGAAACGCCGTTGACGGCCAAATGAGTTTCGAAGCGTTTACTCAGGTTCCGAAGGTCTAAAACGCTGTCCACTTTTTTATCAATGCTAGCGCAGCGCTCACTCTTCTGACACGATTAGAAGTGGAAGGCATCGAATAAATTATGTTTCTGTTCGCCGCTGCTGCACTCGCGTTGTACGCTTCCTCTGTTTCGGGCTCGCCTCCGCAGGCGGCCTCCACCCCTGCGGCAAAGCCCAGCGACATGACCAAGATGGTGGTGCGGTTGATGGGGCCAGGCATCCAACCGAACTCCAACGCGGCCCTCCCCAAAACAATCTACGTTGCTGATCCGCACTTTGCCCGCATTGAAGATCCGCCGGACGCCAAACAGGGAATTCAGAAACTGACCATTATCGCCGAGCCCAATGCATATAGCGTCAATCTGATCGATAAGAAGGGAACTCAGGTGATCGATCAGGGCGGACCGAACGACTTGCATTTGCCGGTGGTGCTGCCTTTTGATCCCAAACACCGGTTTGGAGTGCTGGACAAAGTGGAGTTTGGAAACGAAATAGAATTTTTCAAGCAAGCTGGCGCAAAAAGAGGCGCGGGACCCATCATCAATGCTCAACCGACTGACCTGTATACGCTTAAACTGCGCATCGTGACGGCCGAGCTGGTTGTGAGAGCGAACACCCAGGTGCCAGTGAAATTGAGTTGGACCACCAGCGCCGGCAAGTACACTTATGAGTACATCACCGTAGAGGATTTGCCTTTCGATCATTCTCTTTTTGATAAACCGAAAGGAATCCAGTTCCGCGAAATCAGGCCGGATCCCTCGGCGGATCAAAGCTGATCCGGTCTGCTACTCTGGCGTCCAATGACAGTCCGGTTTAAATCCCTACTTGCTTCTCTGCTGCTGCCCATTCTGTTTCAAGAGGCAATTCAGCCGGCTGAACCCGCCAAACCAAAACTCGTCGTTGCCATCATTATTGACCAGTTCCGCTACGATTACCTGACCCGTTTTCGAAGCGACTATCACGGCGGCCTCAACCGCTTGCTCGATCACGGCGCGGACTTCACCAATGCCTTCTATGCGCAAGTGCCAACCGTCACGGCTGTGGGTCATAGCATCTTTATGTCCGGGGCGATGCCCGCGGTTAGTGGCATCGTCGGCAATTCCTGGTATGAGCGTAACGGAGAGCAGGTGGTCACTAGTGTCTGCGACTGGAACGAGAAGACGGTGGGCGCTGAAGTACAACCCACTAAGAAAGGCAGCTGCACGGACTCCGATCCGGCTTCTCCTCGTCGTCTCCTGGTGAGCACGCTGGGAGACGAACTGCGCATGGCGAATCCCGCCGCGAAGGTGATCGGAGTCTCCATCAAGGCTCGTGGAGCGATTCTCCCGTCAGGTCATCACGCCGATGGCGCATTCTGGTTTGACGACGTCACGGGGAACTTTGTCAGCAGCACCTATTACATGGATCATCTGCCAAACTGGGCCACGTCGTTTAACGCGGAAAAACGCGCCACGAAATATGTGGATCAGCCGTGGGATGATTTTCCGAAATGGAATTTCCATGCCCCCTCAGCCAGTGGCGCACCTTATTCCAAACTACCCGCCAGCCCATGGGGAAACGAGCTGATTGAGGGCTTCGCGGAGAGCGCTATCAATGGGGCAAAGCTTGGTCAGACGCCCGGCGCAACCGACTTACTCACCATATCGTATTCGTCCAACGACTACGTCGGCCATGCCGTTGGCCCGGATGCACCCGAAGTGCGTGACATGGCGATTCGTACTGACGCCTTATTGGGTAAGCTTTTTGGCCTGCTCGACAAGCAAATTGGAATGAACAATGTCATTGTCGTTCTTTCGGCGGATCATGGAGTGGCAACACGTCCGGGTCAGACCACGAACGATAAAACGCCCGGCGGATACATTCCGGGACATATCGAAGAGCCCGTGCAGTCTGCATTAAATCGCACATTTGGAAAGGCAGACTGGCTGCTTTCAGGCGGGGGAGAGACATCCCTGTATTTCAATTGGGCTGAGATTCAAAAACTGCCAGCGTCCAATGGCAAGCGGGTTTCGGAAGAGGAGGTCTATCGGTCTGCGGAAGACGCTCTGTTTGCCGAGCCCCAGCTTCACGTGGCGCGCGTGTATACCAGGCGCCAACTGGAAAGTGGCGTGGCGGGGGATCTGATCGCCGAAGCTGAGATGAACGGCTTCTTCCCCCGGCGCAGCGGTGATCTGATGATCGTGTTCGAGCCTGGGTATCTGCCGGGCGCAAGCGGCACCACTCACTTCTCGCCCTATGCCTACGACCGGCACGTCCCCGTTCTCTTCATGGGACCTCGGATCAAGCCTGGTCGTTATGACGGGACAATTCGACCGAACGATATCGCCCCCACTCTGGCTACGATGCTGGACGTACAAACGCCGAGTGGTTCATCCGGTCGTGTGCTGAGCGAAATGATAAACCGGTGAAGGGACGCTCTCGGCTCTTGCAATCATCACGGATTCAGGGGGCAGCACAACCTTCTTGCCCTCGATCCTGGTGCCGCGTTCGTCTGAACTGAGCATCTTTGCATCATCAATGCGGAGCGGCAACGCCCGCTGCTGGCTGGAAAAGTTGCAAAGCACCTGCAGTTTGCCGCGGGTGACAATCAGCCATTGCGCTTCCTCGTCAAATTCAACATCGACATGCCAGAGTCGCCCGTCGGTCAATATGGGAGACTCGCGACGCAGCGCGATCAGGTCCTTATACCAGCGCAGCATCGAAGCGTGCGGCTCCGCGGTAATCTCGCTCCATTTCAACTTTGAATGATGAAACGTACTTTCGTCCTGGGGATCGGGAACTTCATCCGGTTGCCAGCCAAAGGCTTTAAACTCGTTGCGACGCCCCTCAGAAACCTTCTGCGCCAGATCATGATCCTCGTGGTGCGTGAAGTACTGGAAAGGCGTTGATGGACTAAACTCCTCGCCCTGGAACAACATCGGAACATACGGTGACGTCAGCACCAGCGCGGCCGCAATCTTCTGCTTGCCAAGGCTCACCAGTTGGCTCAGCCGTTCACCCTGCGCACGATTCCCAACCTGGTCGTGGTTTTGCGAATAGGCCAGGAAATGGTGTCCCGATAGTCCTTCTACTGGGCGGCCATGTACTTTGTCCCGGTGGGGCGAGTAGCAGCCATCGAAGACGAACACATCCTGCAATGACTTAGCCAGCTGTCCGAGAGACCCGAATTCTTCGTAATAGCCCTTCTGTTCTCCTGTTAGAACGGTATGCAATGCATGATGAAAATCGTCACTCCATTGCGCGTTGATTCCGTAGCCGTTTGCCTCGCGTGAAGTAACGATGCGGGGATCATTCAAGTCGCTTTCAGCAATCAGAACGAGATGGCGCCCAGAGGTGTTACTTAGTACCTCAACCTCACACGACAGAAACTCCAGGAAGTTTATCGCCGAACGGTCGAAAAGCGCATGCACCGCGTCGAGTCGCAGGCCATCAAAGTGGTAGTCGCGGAGCCACATCAGCGCATTATCCGCAAAGAATCGCCTCGATTCGAAGCTGCCTTCCTGATCGAGGTTTACTGCGCTGCCCCAAGGCGTGCTGTAGGCGTCCGTGAAGTAGGGGCCGAAGACATTCAAATAGTTGCCGCTAGGCCCCAGATGGTTGTAAACCACGTCGAGTAAAACAGCGAGCCCCCGCTCATGACAAGCGTTTACCAGCGCTTTCAAATCGTCCGGCGCGCCGTAGGAGTGATGCGGTGCGTACAAGTCTACGCCGTCATAACCCCATCCCCAGTCGCCCGAGAACTCGTTGACGGGCATAATCTCCACGTGTGTAATGCCGAGATCGACGAGGTAATCAAGCTTTTGAAGGGCGCCTTTAAATGTACCCTCGGGCGTGAATGTGCCGATATGCAACTCGTAGAGAAT
Source organism: uncultured Solirubrobacteraceae bacterium (assembly GCA_964658695.1). Taxonomy (GTDB): domain Bacteria; phylum Acidobacteriota; class Terriglobia; order Bryobacterales; family Bryobacteraceae; genus Bog-105. The sequence goes on from CBAAAA010000003.1 coordinate 15,330, forward strand.
CGCACTCGCCAGCGGACGTGCCTGCCAGTGTTTGTCGGTCCATGGGAATGATGTATGATCTACCAGCCGCGACGCTCCATTGACTCCGTAAGGCTGCCAGGCCGAACGCGGATCCGGCACCGGTTTTCCGCTGTCAATGACGAATTGGTAGTCCGTTCCGGGATTTGCCTCTTCGACGACGCCTTCCCACCAGTCATCATCTCCCCGTTTTAGCGGGGTCTTCTCCCCGCCAATGAGAACATCGAGTTTCTTTGCCCGAGGTCCCCAAACCTTAAATAGGTGCATAATCTAACGTTGGACTAGCAAAGCGACCGGAAACGCACGTAGTAGATTACCGATATCGATGCGACCGCCGTGCAACGTCTCTTGGGACAACACATTTTCCCAGTCCCCGTGTGGAACTTGGATCGAGGTTTGCTCCCAATCCGGCCCCAGCTTCGCCGGCAGCAGCGGAACGACTACCAGGACTTTTTCGCCCCGTAGAAATGCTAGTGCATGGTCGCATTTAGCACCCTCTAACCGAATCGGCGTGTATGTTCCGCTCTCTCCAAACGCGGGTTGATGACTGCGTCTCACCTTCAGACTTTGGTAAATGGTCCAGAGTTTCGGCAGACCCTCGTCAGAGCGCCTCGTGATGTCTTCCACTGTGAGATGATCCAGCTCGGCCAAGAGTCGCCGGCGCAATGGATAGTCGACGGGACGTCGATTGTCCGGATCTACTAAACTCAGATCCCAAAGCTCAGTACCCTGATAGGTATCCGGGATGCCGGGTACAGTGAATTTCAGCAGCGTCTGCGACAGGGAGTTCACTCGTCCAGGAACAATCAATGCCTGAAGGAAGCCTTCCAAATCGACAAGAAACTCGCTGTCTTCATAAATCGCCTCAACGAAGCTCTTCACTGCGGATTCAAACTCTTCATTTGGAGATAGCCAACTGGTGTGGCGCTTCGCCTCTCGGCAGGCCTTCTCCAGGTAAGGCAGCAGTCGATTGGCGCCGATCGGCCAGGCGCCCAGCAGCGTCTGGTAGATAAAGTACTCCGTATTGTGATCTGGGAATCCCCCGCTTTTGTGCTGGCGGTTGCGTCTTGACCAGCGTTGAACCGCAGCTTTCCATTCGCCAGGAAGTTCAGAAAGAACGCTGATGCGGGCCCGAACGTCTTCACTACGTTTGGTGTCGTGTGTTGAGGACGCCAACATAGCGCGTGGATGCGTTCTTTGACGTTCGATGTTGGCCGCATGAAAGTCCTCCTGCGAGACTCCGAAGACGCCGGGATCACCACCCACCTCATTCAAACTGATGAGCCGGTTGAAGTCATAGAAGACGGTGTCCTCCACTCCTTTGGCCATCGCCGGACCCGTGAACTGTTGGAAACGCATGACAAACTCGGACTCATTCCGACCTGTCGCTCGGAGCAAAAGCACATCGGCGAAAAAATCGAACAGTTCAGGATCCAGTTCTGGCCGGCTTCTCTTTGAGAGTTCGATCGCCTCATTTACATAGCGCACGTCATCCGCTGTGATTTCGTTACGTGAAGAGACGACATACGTCCGATAAATGGGAAATGAAGCTACAATCTCACGAATTGCGCGGTTGATGTCCTGACGAGTGTAATCACGATGATCCCGATGCGCTTCGCAAATCTCGGCAAATAAAGTCGTCAAACGGTTCACGTCACTGCCCAGGAGATCGCGAAGCACCTTGTGCTTTTTTTCCCGGCAGACCGCCGCATAGTCAGTCGATTGAGTGGTGAAAGCCGCATAGAACATCGTGATATCCGCTTCACTGCTGCGGTCGACCAGCAAACCACCGGCGAGATTCAGGTAATCGTATCCAGTAGTGCCGTCGATTGGCCACTCCGGTCGAAGCTTTTCTCCGGGTTCAAGGATCTTTTCTCCCAGAATCCAGACATCGGAAGCCTCCGACCGCAGCCGGTCGAAGTATTCGCGCGGATCCCTGAGTCCGTCCGGATGATCGACCCGAATGCCGTCCAAAACGCCTTCTCGAAGCCAGTTCAGGATGAGTGCATGTGTGTCGGCAAACACCTGCGGGTCTTCCATCCGCAGGCCTACGAGAGTATTCACGTCGAAAAAACGCCGATATCCCAGATCCTGCTCAGACGTTTTCCAGAGCGCCAGCCGGAAGTTCTGCTGTTCCAGAAACCCGTCAAGCCGTTCGACGTTGTTGTTAATCTCCGAGATGACCCGGTCGACCGCATGCCCGATGAAGGGAACCTCGTTAAACAACCGGACCAGCAGCGACGCAATCATCGCGTAATCACGATGTCGCTGTGCAAGACTCGCCGGCTCAGTATTGGTGGGCGCGGGAAGGTTGTTCAACGAGTCTGCAAGAAACGCAAGCTGGTCCGAACCCGTTTCCTCAGCAGCCGGCATCAGAATCAGCGGCAGTGATTTCGGCGCCGCCGGAAGTTCATTGTCGAAATACTTGATGAAAAAGCTTCCTGAGTGGCGCTGAATCGAGATCTCTTTTCGAGTCAGAACTCGTCCATAGTGGTCTCCAAGGATCGGCACCAGCAGCTTATTTCGGAGCTTCTCCTCATAAGGATTCCAGTCGATGTCGAAGTAGGACGCATAACGGCTGGATGGACCATTCTCAAGCACGTCCCACCAGTAGTGGTTGCGGCGACCGCTGATCGCCATGTGATTCGGAACAATATCCAGCACCTGACCCAGGTGACATTCGCCAAGGCGGTGCGAAAAGCGATCGTGGGCCTCAGCGCCCCCTAGTTCCTCATTTACTTTATGCTGGTCGACAACGTCATAGCCGTGCTTGCTTCCGGGCGCCGCTTGCAAATAAGGCGAGCTGTAAACATGAGAAATGCCAAAGTCTTCTAAGTAATCGGCGATTGCGGCCGCATCATCAAAGCCAAATTCTGCATGCAGCTGCAGCCGGTACGTCCCGAGCGGAATCCTACTCATTCGCTTCTAAGAGACAGGAACAGACAACATTGTTTCCTAGTCCGCGGTATTTCAGACCGGACCGGGATTAAAGTGTAAGTGTCCCTATCATGTTGTATGAAATCGAAAAACCGCCTACCGCGCAAAGTTCGGTGATTGTTTTGAATCCTGAGGACAACGTTGCTATTGCGCGGGTTGCGTTGCCAGCTGATCATAAAATCGAAGTCGGGGTCCGCGCCTTGGTCACCCGCGATGTCATCCCGGCCGGTCACAAGGTAGCGACCGTGGCGATTCCAACTGGCGCTGCGGTGTATCGTTACGGGAACGTCATCGGCTATTCCACTCGGGACGTGGCTCCAGGTGAGCATGTCCATGTACACAATCTAGGGTACAAGGAATTGGATGCCTCAGATGTTACGCCAGGCGAAGCGCCGCCTCGCAGTTCGGCACGTGCCGAGCGAGCCGCGTTTCTGGGCTATCGCCGGGCCGACGGCCGGGTTGGAACTCGCAATTACATCGCAGTTGTGGCAGCAAGCAATTGTGCGGCTTACACGGCAGAGTTGATTGCGTCGAGTTTCACGAGTGAGACCCTGCCACCCAACGTAGATGGAATTGTTGCCTTTCCCCATGGAGAGGGTTGCGGCATGTCGATTGGGCCCGACAGCCGGCAGCTTCAGCGGACCCTTGAGGGAGTGCTGGATCATCCAAATGTCTCGGCCGCTATTATCCTCGGTTTGGGTTGCGAGGTCAATCAGGTGAGCCACTATCTGGGCAAGGAGAGCCAGTCGGCCACTCTGCAAGGACTCACTCTGCAGGAGTCCGGTGGAACGCGTGGTGCGCTGGAAGCTGCACGCAAGCAGATCCACTTCTACATCGAGCGAGCAGCGGCGGAAAGGCGCACCGAGGTTCCCGCTTCGGCAATCAACCTCGGCCTGAACTGTGGGGGATCGGATTCGTTTTCCGGCATCACCGCCAACCCGGCTCTCGGCTTTTGCTGTGACTTGATTGTGGAAGAAGGCGGAACAGTAGTGCTCGCGGAAACCAGCGAGATCTTCGGCGCCGAGCACCTGCTCGTTCGCCGGTCCAGAAACTCTGAAGTCGCAAAGAAACTACTCGGGCAGGTGGAGAACTACAAAGCGTATCTGCGCCAGTTTGGCAGCAGCTTCAATGACAATCCCTCTCCCGGCAACAAGGAAGGCGGTCTGACGAATATTCTCGAGAAGTCTCTCGGCGCAGTCGCCAAGGCCGGTACTTCCCCGCTCGAAGACGTGGTGGATTTCGCGGAGCGCGTCACCAAGCCCGGATTCGCATTTATGAACACACCGGGCTATGATCCAGTGTCGATCACAGGACTGGCGGCTGGCGGCGTGAACTTGATCGCGTTTACGACTGGACGGGGAAGCGCCATTGGATTCCCCAGTATTCCCGTCCTTAAAATTGCAAGCAACACTTATACCTACAAGCGGATGATCGGCAACATGGATATCAATGCGGGACTGATCGCAGATGGCAGCGCCTCAATCGAAGAGGTCGGCCGCGAAATTTACCATACCTTGCTGCGTGTCGCCTCAGGCGAAAGAACTAAAGCTGAACTTCTCGGTCATCACGAGTTTGCTCCCTGGCGCATCGGACCGGTAATGTAAGCCTGCTTGGGCGCCCTATTTGGGTGCGATGTGGAAGAAGTAAGCTGTCATGCTGACTCCCACCGCAATGACAATCCCGCGAATCACGGCCGCGTTTAACCGCTTGGCAAAAATTGGCCCTGCGATACCGCCTAGAATGCCCGCAGCCATCATGATGAGGGTCGGTTTCCAGTAAACGTCGTGAGCAAAGATGAAAATCGCGGCAGCGACTGCATTGAGTGTCGCGCTCAATAAGGTCTTTATCCCGTTCATGCCGTGAATATCGGTCAACCCGTACAACCGGAAGGCGGCCAGAATCATGATGCCGATCCCGCCACCAAAGTAGCCGCCATACACTGCTATCGGAAACAACAGCAGCAGCATAGCGGTTTGATTGGAGTGCAGCCGGCTGCCCAGCGTCTCGCTCACCTGCTTGCCGAATGCAAACAGCAGGGTGGCGAACAAAAGCAGCCAGGGGGCAATCAGCCGAAACGTCTTGTCGGAGGTCACGAGCAAAAGCCCCGCGCCTACCAATCCGCCTATCAGACTAATCAGGAACCATGCACGAAGCTTCGGTTCATTCAAACGCGCGATGTCCTGGCGATAAGCCACTCCGCTTGCAAGCGCGCCTGGCACCAGGGCCACAGTATTGGAGGCATTCGCGAACACCGGAGGAACGCCCGCAAACACCAGTGACGGAAAGGTAAGGAAGCTTCCGCCGCCCGCGATTGAATTGATGGCTCCAGCCGCAAATGCTGCTGCCACCAGCAGCAGAATACTCAGCACACCTCGAGTTTAAATGGCGCCCGTTCAGGCGTTATGGATCCGCTTTTGAGACAACTGACAAAGCAGTTATTCGCTCCCGATGACTTTCGGAAGAGTTTCGCAGCGAGCCGCTATCGAGTGCAGATTCTTTCTTCAAGACTCTTAGAAGTTCTTGGATATTTGGATACGGGCTGCTAAGGCGTGCCAGGCACCGGCTGCACACCCGTGTGAGCAGGCTGGGGCGGAGGAACGTAATTCAGAAGTTCATCTACCGGCTTTCCAGCGGCCCAGGCAATCCCGCGAAGCAGTGTCCGCTCAATCTGGTAATTAGAGAAATTGGCGTAGATGTGGCCCTGCATCCAGACGAATGCGCGGGCTGGCTTTCCGCCGTCCAGCGTATGTTCATACGTCCAGATCTGCGGAACCACTTCTCCCTTGTGCTCTCCTGCGCTGTGCGTCGCCGGAATCTCCACATTGGCCAGCACACGGATTCCAGGATCCTTCGCCCATGTCATGTTATAAAAAGCCTCATCCAAAATTGTCAAATCCGACATGTCTTTCATGATCGGGTTTGATTTATCGATAACCGAGTAGTGAATGGGAGCATCGAGCGTGTAGTTCACCTCGCCATGCTTCTTTGCTCCACCGAGTAGCGTGGCCATGTAAGCAGGATCCGGTCCACACAGCGAATCATGCAGGTTGACCAGACCGCCGCCGCGTTTCACAAACGCTTCGAAGGCGGGTTTCTCGTCATTGACCAGATATCCCGCGTCGCCCTTGTAAATCAGGACCACGTCTGTATGTTCGAGATCCGCACTGCTGGGCGGATGGAGCGCGCCGTCCACGACAGCGCCATGTTCGGTGAGAATCTTGCTCCAGTCCGCAAGAAACTGCGGGTAGTCGTGCTGGCCCGCCAAATGAGTCTTGAGTCCCGCCCAAATAAAAATATGCATGCCGTTTGGATTTTGCCCCGGTACTCTCGGTCGGCTTGCAGTTGTCGTCGCACTGGGCTGCTGAGCCCCGTTTGACATCCCTCCGACTCCCGCCACACAGCTTACCAACAACACTCGGAGTGCATGACTGATAGTGCTATGTCTGTCTCTGAAGATCATCGACAACCGCTCCCGTTGCAGTTTACTAAAAGATCTGCCGGACGCTCTGGTTGTCATTCTCATCAAAGACTCGAACAGAGAGCACGGACCCGTTGTCCACCTTGAGCTCATAGTCGAGCGACTGGGAATCGGTGACCTTGTTGATGGGGTCCAGCATCATCCAGTCTGCGCCATTCACCGAATACTCGGCTTTATCAATCCAGCTGAGAGTATCTTTCGCGGTGAAGCGAACATTCTGTTTTCCACCTTCGGCCGTGGTCTTGACGTTATCAATCGCAGGCGGCGTGTTGTCGATGATGAATGCGTCACTTTCGAGAGACGAAGTCAGCGCCAGTCCCGGAGGGTTGCCGGGCGCGTCCGACGCAGTGACCCGGAGAACATAGCCGCCATCGGCAAAAGCAGCGGTGTCGAACGCGTAAAAATGATCGATGACTTTGTCTTTCAAAGTGCGCCAGACTGATTCGTTCTTACCGCGAAGCTCTATTTTAAATTGCAGCGGGTCCCCGTTCGGATCGTTCGCGCTCCAACGCGCCGTCAGGAATCCTTTGCTGTATTGCAACGTTGCGGAACCTGCGGAATCGAGGCCGCTTGTTCCAACGTTCGACCTGCGTTGGCCCACCGCCGGGACGCTGATCGACGTCGGCGAACCAGACGCCATCACCGTTCGTTCGAGCGAAGAACTAGTTGGAGCCTGGCGGTAATTATACGGCGCCAGTTCGATCTGGTGAACCTTCGGAGAAACGTTCTTGGGTAGGTAGGGGATGTCTACCACACTCACCTCCGGGCTTGCTCTATCCGGCTGCCCGGTGAGCGTCAGCCGGTACTGCAGAAACCGTGCCGGCGGCGCCTCAATCTGGCCGCCCAACTCCGCCACTGGAACCGACGACCACGCGCTCCAGTCATGCTGCGGATCGTTCAAATTGCCGCTCCGCGCCTCCAATTTGATGGAACCGGCGGCCGCTTTCGCGGTAATGTGCGCCTTGCCCCAACGTGCAAAGTCGTTGGTGTCGAGTACATCGCTGTCGAGCGTGCCGGTCTTCGCCAGACTCGGACCAATCGAATACAGGTTGCCCACATTGCCGGTCGCAGCGAAAATCGTCCCGTTGCTGCCCTGCAGGAAGGCGGTCACTTGTGTGGGGGGAGCATCGACCAACTGCGTCGAAAGCTGGTCTGAATCGATCCGATAAATGCTTCCCTTGTTGCCGGTTCCCAGCACCGGCTTTCCCGCCGCGTCAAAGGCGATTGCATACACCAGATCAGTGGCAGATTCCCAGATCTTCTGGGTGGACCCGTCTTTCTCAATCCGATAGAGATCGGAGCCACCGCTTACTGCGGCACTGAGAGTTCCAACGCTGGGCGGGGCTGTGGGAGGCACTGTTCCGGCTCTTGCCGCTCCAGCGCCATTGACGGGCGCAGGGTTGCTGGGCAGTAGCGGCGCCGACCCGGTGACGCTCGCCGGCTTGTTTCCAACTGCTGCCGCGTAAATGATGCCCTGGTGCTCGGCGACGGCTGTCACCTCGCGCTTCGCTGCCTGGTACAGGACGAAGCCCTTTCCCTGCGGCGTGATCCTCACGACAAGTCCACCTGGCTCCGTTCCGACAATTAAGTTGCCGGACGAATCAATAATCATCGATCGCGCGTGCGCCTCTTCCGTCCTGGCAAACTCCACGCCCTTGCCGTCCGGGGCGATCTTGTAAATCAGCCCTGCCTCGCCGGTGGCAGCGAACAGATTGCCGGAATGATCAAACCCCATCGCCCAGATGTATTTGCACTTCGGATCGAAGAACAGCTCGCTTTTGCCGGATTTATCGATTCGATAGATCTTGGCGTCCGGCAGAACAGCGGCATAGAGTCGATCGGAGGAATCCACCGCCAGCGCATGCACCTCCAGCCCGGAAAGCTCAGCAAAAGTCTTGCACTTACCGTCTGCCGATCGGGCAAAGATTTTGGTGGTTGCCCCGGTTGGCCCGCCACCGGCATAGAACAGTGTCCCTTTCGAATCCTGCGCCACTGCCCAAAGATAGGGGACGGTGGTGCTGTCCAGCTCCTTAAATTCGGGCGAAAGGGTGATGTGCCCGTCGCTCCGGACAGCAAGATTTTTTGCGGCGCCCCGGGTGAAGTCACTCTGGTCGGACTGCTCCCAGATCCGGGTATCTACAGCGAGAGAAACAGAGGCGGAAGTGGCGGCCAGCAACAAAGCGGCAGCGATGCGGCGTGACGCCGTAGAAATGAACATGAAATTGTCTGCTATTTATTTAGTTCACGTAGATTTTGAGCGAGTAGTTCCCGGTTACGACGACGTCGAAGGGCACGGAGGCCTGCTCATGGGCACTTTCAGGGGAGCTCACAAATTCATGATTCGTTGCCCGGCCACTCTGCATTACGTTCAGCACCGAGGCCGGCAAGCTCGGCAATACTTTCTCGTCTGAATACACGGTCGGCTGCGAGCCGATCAACGAAACGTAGAGCCGGGTATTACTCCGCTCCTCGTTCAACAATGCCACCGTCTGCGGAATATCCGCTATCCGGTTCAGAGAACTGGCGATGTTCTGGAAGCGACTTAGGGTGTCGGCGTCACTAAACAGAATCTGATGTTCACCGCGCGCAAGTCCGGCCGGGATCTTGACATTCACAGTGCGTTCGATCCGATCGCCGCGATAGGGCCGCAAAAAGACCTTCACTGGTACCTCTGTTCCCGGGGTTACTTTGTTGTCGCCGATCCACGCCGATTCAATCTGTGCGATGCGCCGGTTCGGCAGCAGGTCAACATCCACATTCACCGCGTCCAATTGCGGCAATTTGCCTGAATTGACATACAACCGATTGAACTTATCGCCCCACCATCCGGCCAACAACATCGGGGTCGGAACCGGAGTCTCTGCCGGAGCCTGCATGGTCGTTAGTTCGATGCTGTGCTGCCCCTGCACTTTCAGTTCGCCATGCAAACGGTAAGTCGCCTCTTCGGAGAAGTCGTTCAGATTAGAAAGCGAATTAAACAGCGTCGCCATCATCAGGTAAGGCGTCCATTTCTGGTCAACGAACACGTTGAAGTGAAAATCCCGGGAGTTCCGGACCGCATTGTCTTCGCCGAAGGAACGCACGTGCATTGTCACTGGAATCATCTGAGCGGTCACGCCGAGTTCGCCCTCGATCGCGCTATGCCGGTCCTGCATGAGAGCGCCGACGACTTCCGATGCGTTCCCCATCTTCGTCGGCTGGTACGAGGAAGCTAGCGTTGTAATGATTTCTTCCTTGGCAAGCGGCATATTCACCGGGCCCAAATTAAACATCGGGTGGCCGAAGGCGAGGACATGTTTGCCATCGTTGTAAGTAACAGTACCGGCCCCGGTCATGGTTACATCGCCGGAAACCAGAACAGCCGCGATACTCTCGCCAGGCTGCAGCGCAGTGGCCCAATCTTTGGCAGGCTTCGATGAATCGAGATTGCCGCCCGCTCCGCCTTGTGAAACGGTCAGGCCAAGCTGGGTGAAGATGGGACTGAACGCCTTCACCGCTTCGTCGGAGAAGCCCGACATCGTGATTGGCGTTGCAATCGGCGTCATCATCGGCGTCTCGGAAACCGGCGCCCCGGAACCGGCCATGACCCGTTGCAGCATTTCCCCGGGAAGTTGAAGTTCGGAGACGTGGTTGGTAGAAATCTTGTCGGGGGTTCGGCTGTCGGAAGGACGCGAGGTGTCGTACTGCTTCACTTCCAGCATCAACCGTATGGGAGTGATGCCGCAAATCGCGTCTGGTGAAAACACGCTCAACCGCAACGAGACAGCGCCCACAAGTTTGCCGTCGATGTAGACCGGGCTCCCGCTCATCCCACCGGCCACGTTGGTGCGCTGGGCTTTTCCCCACATCTTGGCCACGATAATGTCCTGTTTTGGACCCCAGGCGTTCTGCCACAGGCCGATGATTTCGATCGGCACCGGTTCGGGTTTACTCCCCTGAAACACTGTCCATGCAACCGCTTTCATGCCGGGCTTGATGTCACTTTCCGGGAAGAGCTGGACAGGTCCGGCTTTGGGAGGAACAGCTGCGTCGAGTGCGGGTGCGTCGGATGCGGTTCCGTCCGGCGTCGCCGCCGCGAAAACAGAGAACGAGACAAAGAGTGAGCTCAACAGCGCTCGCTTGAACATGCAGTAACCTTCTTTGATATGCGGAACGTAATCGCAGCGCTGCTGGGGACTGAAATCCGTCGCCGAATGCTTCATTATCCCGCAATCTCTTGAGCGATCATGGTTTGTTTGACGGCTCACATGAACTTTTAGTAGCGTTAAGCCCGGTTCATCGTGTTACCTTTAGCGTTGGCGGACGGTCGAAACTTCAGGACTGCTAGAAGAGGATCCGACCTTGTCCCCCTCTTTCAGCAACTGAATAGATTTCACTTCAGCAGGAGAAAAATCTCATGAAACTGGATTATCTCGGACTTACTCGCGCAGCAGTCTTGGGCGCGGCGATGTCACTTTTTGTGTCGGCCGGAACAGCCTACGGGCAATCCGCCAAAGGCGACGCAGACAAAGGCAAGTCGGCTTTCGAGCAGTGCTCGGTGTGTCACAACGTGGATTCGCCGGAAAAAAAGATGGGCCCTTCTCTGCAAGGCCTTTTCAAGCGAAAGACGCTGGCGAGCGGAAAGCCGGTGAATGATGCCAACGTTCTGGCCCAGATCAATAACGGCGGAAACGGTATGCCAGCTTATTCAGACATGCTGAGCGCCGACGACAAAGCCAATCTGCTGGCCTATCTTCACACCTTATAAGAACTCCGCGTGTCGGCTGGGCGGAGCCAGGCGCCCGCGTTTGATAGATTAGGAGAGTCAGTCGCCGTAGCGTCCCCATCGTCTAGCCCGGCCTAGGACACCGCCCTTTCACGGCGATAACAGGGGTTCGAATCCCCTTGGGGACGCCAGTCCACTAGTGCTTATCCTCATCCACTTTGCGGTCGAGCCAGCGTTTTAGTGGAAGCAGGGTCCGCAGTGTGAACAAATTCAGCAATGCGAGTGAGATTGCTGTTCCGAAGTGTCCCATCGCCACTGCCGCACCTATCACTCCCGCGTTCCAGACACTCGCTGCAGTTGCTGTCCCGCTGACCGTTGCACCCTCCTTCAGAATCGCTCCCCCGCCGATGAAACCGATTCCCGTAATCATTCCCTGCAGCAGGCGCGACTGAGACGCCACATCGGGCTGCGGCCCAAGCAACAACAAATATCCGCAACTGGCCATTCCAACAATCGGGAAGGTACGGACACCTGCACCGTGCGCCTCACGCTCGCTCTCCCAACCGATACTGGCAGTTAGTATGTAGGCTAAGGCCACCCGCTCGAAGTTGGTCCAGATTTCCAGCCAGCCGTTCGGAAGTTGAAGCATGACCTATAGTGTCAGTGCCACCGCTCTACTTCCCGGATGGCGTGGACGAGTAGAGCCCCGTGATGCTGGCGCTCGCCAGGATCTGGTCTTTACGTCCCGCCGCAATCAGGGCGTGGTACAGCGTCTCGGCGTTGGCCGGAAAATTCTCCGAAGCTGGCAGGTCTAAATCGATATCAAGGGCATACACCGTAAAGACATAACGATGAACGTCCGGGGCAACGCCGGCTGGAGGACAAGGGCCATCGTACTCGGCGCCGGCCCCAAAGTCGTTCACAATCTGTTGGCCATATGGACTGCCTGCCACACCCGCGTTCTCAGGCAGCCCAGTCGAGCTACCGGCTATGTTGTACATGCCCCAGTGAGTGAACGAAGCAGTCACATCATAGGTTGTCACAACGAACAAACGCGTACCCGGGGGTGCGCCGGTCCAGGAGAGCTCCGGGGATTCATCGCCGCCGGTTGCGCCGTTGGCTGAACAGGCGTTCGCGCCATTCACCACGTTGTTGTTAATCGTGATGATCGGCAGCACAGCGTCATTGGAGAAGGTTGTGCTGCGCAGACGGAAGCGATGAGATTCATTCTCGTCTTGCCCGGACGCGTGTCCAACCAGCGCCACAAATACGAGTGCGGCTCCCACGATCAGCCCGAGCGTTGTCTTCAGTGTTGATTTCATATTCCCTTGCAACCTCTGATGGAGAACTCATGGATTATACCCTTCCGTCCGAGGCGTCGCAGCGAAGGCCGCCGCCGTCCAAGACTGGCATCCTGAAAACTGTGGAGCCGAACGAAAATCCCGTTCCGCCGGGCGAGCTAACGGCCTCGACCATGCTGGATGCACTCGAGTGCTGTCTGCATGCCAGCCGTTCCGAGTGGATTTTTCTGCGTGAACTTCGCATCGGGCTGGGCCATCGTGGGCATGCCATGCAGCGGCTCGATGCGTTCGCGCTGAATTGCCTGCCGCACCTCGCCACCAAGCGCGTCTGCTACGAAATCAAAACCTCCCGAGCCGATTTTCTTTGCGAAGTGAAGAGACCGCTGAAGCGCCGCATCGGTATGCGGTACTCGAACGAGTTCTTTTTTGTCACTCCGGAAAAACTTCTCTTGCTGGAAGAGGTTCCTGTCGATTGCGGATTGGTTGAAATCGGCTTTGCAGTCAGCGAGGAATCGAAGCAAGCGGTTCGCAGTCGACAGCAGCCCTTTTACTTTGACGCCCGAAGTTCGTGCTATTGCGTCTTGACAGTTCCGGCGCCTTGGCGGGACACACCCGGTCCTACCTGGCAGTTCGCAGCGGCCATGCTGCGCAACCAGCGCCGGGCGTTGGAAGAGAAGCCGCCGCCTCCGCCGAAGCAGACGAAGCTTGATCTCGGCTAGACAGACCCGGCTGGCGCGAGTGCATCGCCTGGCGAACTAGCTCTTCATCAAAACTAGTTCCTCATCAGGACCATGGGAGCCTGCTCGGCGCCAGCGACGCTTTCGAAGAACTTGCGCGCATCGTTGTAGCGCTCGGCTGGAATGATGGCGGCTGCGACATCCAGTTCTTCGGTGTAAACGAGTTCGCCGCCATCCAGCTTGTAGGTTGAGGTAAACTTGCCAAATTCCGTGTGGAAGCTTGCCGGATCGGGCATCTCATCGACTTTGAAGTTTGGCGGCAATTTCAGACGCACCTGCTTGTGGTAGCAGCGCGAATCGAGCACTACCGGATGGACGCGGACTCCTTGCTGCAGAGGGAATCTCTCATACTGTTCCACGATTCCCGGGAGAAAAACCAGCAGGCGCTGCTGCATCAACTGCCCGTAGCGCGGCGCCTGAAAAGTGAAGTGCATTCCGAACTGTTCCTGATCGAAGGCATCCGTCGCATCCATTTTGGTCAAGGTCATGCCCTTGACACTACGTGAGAGCCAGCCCTCAATCATCTTCTGGAACTCGCCTTGCCCGTAGTAGGCGTGCAGTGAGCGCCAGCGGGCGGCGCTCTGACCGTGATTCTGGTCAGCCATAGACGCCTCCAGTTCGCCGATGGGACTGAGTGTCGCTTCGATGCTTACATCAGCGCGGTTCGTCTCGGGTGGAGCAACCGGCATCTGAGCGATGTCGCCCCGGGCGCCCGCGACGAGTAGTGCATAGCTTCCCTGCTCATACTCCGGCAGATCGCCCACCGGTGTTTCACTGTCAGTGGGATCGAAGATCAACAGCCGGCCGAGTGTGGGATGAACCATTACCGCCGCACCCGTCACGTCTTCGCCTACTTTAATGGCGATGATCGCGTGATTGAACTGATAGGGCGATGGCCACTCGGGCCGGACGTGGTCGTGATCACCTGAGTAAATCGTAATCAGGTAGGAATCGATTCCCGCGACTCGCAGCATAGCCTTCATCAGATTCGCTTTGTCTTTGCAATCGCCGTACTGCTTTGCAAAGACATCTGTGGCTAAATGCGGCTGAAACCCGCCGCCACGGGCAAGATTCGTGGCAATCTCGACGTACTTAATGTTCTGCACGTAGCGGCCGATCTTCTGGATTCGAGTGTATGGCGTAGCTGCACCGGCGGTCAGGTCGTGAACCTTTGCGCTCAGGCCGCGGTCGGCCTGGGCCTGCGATTCTGAAAGAGAACTGGCCCAAAGCGACACGTCTTTCCAGCTGCGGATCGGCTTGATCGTCTCATCCGCTCCCGTTGGAAAATAGCTGACTCCGATCCAGGGCGCAAGAGAATCAAGTTTTGGGCTGCCCGGCTCCTTCTTGATAAGCGGCAGATCTTTCATCTCCCAGCTGTAAGTAGTGCCATCGACGGTAGGCTCGAGAGGCGCATGATTAAACAGGGTTCCCTTACTTTGCCATCCGGCGGGAAGGGTCAGGATCAGACGGGAAACCATGGCCGGCTGCGATTCCTGGAAGCTGAAGTTTTCCACTGCCGCCATTTCCGCAGCGTCGTAATTAGCGGTCCAGGCAAAGGTAGAGCCTACCTCGGCTCCGGTCGTCTGAATCGATCGAACCCGGAGTTCGTCGTAGAGTTCGAAGTCCTGTTTGACGCCCTGATCAACAATCGACTCCTTGCCATAGGTCTTGATGCTGCCATTCGGCCCGATCAGCCAGGCTTTCAGGTCTTTGATCTTGGTGGATTTACGGATGTACGGAATGAAGGCGGCCTGCTCCTGACCTTCGTGGCTGACAATTCGGACCGCGTGTCGGATCTGACGGTTTGCGGACCCTGATGCTTGGATCGTGAGGTGCTCCTCGTCAAGCAGAGTCACAAAGCGGGTCTGCGGGGGAAACTGCGGGAGATTACGGGTACTCAGCTCACGCACCCAGTCGGGTGCCGTGTCAGCGGCCGTCACCAGCGCTGGAAACAATAGCAGACCCAGCAGATAGATCTTCCGCATAAAAACCACCGTCACTGCGAAGCCCCGGCGCTCTCCGCCTTCGGCTGAACTTTCAAGGTAAGCAGATGCGTATCGCG
>CBAAAA010000004.1:0-13824 GCA_964658695.1 uncultured Solirubrobacteraceae bacterium
ATGCGGCGTGCTGCTGGCGCGCAAGCGCGGGCAACGCAACCTGATCGCTGCCGCTCCGCGGATGTTCGGGTGCCACGCACAGGGCGCAAACTCGGCGGCTCGCGCCTGGCGCGCAGGGCTGTCGCGGGTGGAAGCACTGCTATCGGTCCAGACGGTGGCGCTTTCTGTAGCGGAGCTTGCCACCGGAAGCCATGCGCTTCGCGCCATCCAGGAGTCTCACGGGTCGATGATGGAGGCGTCCGACGCAGCCATTCCGCAGGCGGCCGAGGCCTTGCGCAAAAGAGGGCTTGCGTTGGAGCCTGCACCCGGCTCTATCGTTTGCATGTGCTGCAGCATGTGCTGGAGATGCCCGGGATAGCGCGGGAGAAATCTGGGTTTTGATTGGATCCGGCTCCGCGGTAAAGTGGCCTGAAGCGCTCTTGACAGGCTTCTAGCCGCCTCCACCCCTATCCGACGGAACCACCGAATTGCTTGACTGCTGACGAGGGTCACTGGTGTGACGCAGCCAGCGCCTGCAGGCGATTGCGGTCGCCCTTGACAGATTCAGTATGAGCCAGAATGTCGGAGGCCGAAAACCAGAAGGGCTTCGGCTTGCCGGCGCTATGTAAACGCGCCATATCGTTGTAGTGCGGCGACCCGGCGTGTTGTGATTCGCCGTAAGGGAGTAAGCTCCAAACTTTTTTCGGGCTGCTTTCTTCCACGATCAGCAGGTGTCCCCAGCCGTCGTTGCAGTGGATGGTTCCGTCGTCCTGCTCCACACCCTCATCAGGGTGAAGAACGTTGAAAATGGATTCGCCGCCGATCGGGAAGGTCTCACCACGCACCACGACGTTGATCTGTCCCCAGGGAACATCGGGCTTGCCGTAACGGGCCTCTATCAGCTGGACCGCGTCTTCGAATGCGGCGCGAGCTTTCTTTTGCTCAGCTTCCGATTTAGTGTCGATCAGATCTTTTCTGTGGTAGGCGGTAAACCGGGTGAACTCGGCTTCTGAGAACGTTTTCCGATAGGCCTGAGCCCAGAAATGTATGTAAGTGTAGGCAACGGATTCTTTGCTCGATCGATAATCCCAACGGCCGATGATATCCAGCGCATGCGCGACCGGGGGAGACGGAGTCGCGCCTTGATAAGCCTGCCGCAGCAGAGAGACGATCAATTCCGCGGGCTCGATGTACGTATCGAAGCTGAGGCTGAACATGTCCTCCAGAGTGAACCGTTTGTTCGGCTGCCCTAACACCTGAAACAGACGTTCGCCGCGCAAATTCAAAGCATCCTCTCCGGCATCCGCCCGAGGTGTCTTTTGGAGATAGTAAGGAGCGGGATTCAGCGGCTTCAAACCGGAGTTGCGTGTGCATACCCATGGCGGATTGTTGGTGTTCTGCAAGAAGCCGGAAGCCGGATTCTGGACCTGCGGGTAGTCGGCGAACGGCAGGTATGGTCCCCATTCGGTCTCTTTCACCCAGCCAGGCACTGGCTTGGTCCAATCGAAACCCGCCGCGCGCCGCGCAACATTGCCGTTGTGAACCCAGAAAATATTTTGCGGGTCGGAATAAAGCAGATTCCAGCGTGGCATGAGTTGCCGCGCCACAGCAGCCTTGAATTCGGCCAGATTGTGAGCCTTCATAATGCCATAAAGCCCGGTCGCGTAGTTCACTCCGTCAAAGTTGGGCACCTTCACGGAATACGCATGGTTCTTCTCCGCGTCGTATTTCACAATCGGCCCGTGATGCGTGTAATAAAGCGGCAGAGTCAGAGTCTCCATCCCATGAAGGCCTTTGACATGGAACGTTTCTTCTTCCACACGTATATCGCGCCAATGGCCTTCGTATAAGTACTGCAAAGGATTTTTGGGGTTCAGGCGTTCTTCGTACACGTCGGACATATTGGGTTCGTTCCACGTCGCCGACCAGGTAATGTGATCGTTCAGTCCGTCCAGGAAAACCGGACTTCCGAACCAACTGATGCCGGCTACATCCAGTTTGCCGGGAATGATCAACTGCGCTTCATAGTTCTGAAAACGATTCGCCCATGGCATGTGCGTATGTTCGACGTGAATGATGTGTCCATTGGCCGAAAGCGCCGGTAAAATCGCCCACTGATTTGAGCCGAAATTTGGAAACTGGAATGTCTTCTCATCCATTTTGAGCAGCGCGTCGTGAATGCTGTAGAAACGCATGTAGTTACTGCGTTCCAGCGCCTCCACATCTTCTGCCGTGATGGGGGTGATCCAGTCTGGAATGTGGCGCTGATGCTCGGAGATATAGGCATTCACACCGCGTGAGAACCCGTCGAGCATACGGTATGTCTCCGGGTCAATTTGGTCGCGGTGCTCCACCACGCATTTCTTCGTGCGCAGCAGGCGCTGCAGATAATCGCCGTCCCAACGGTACTCATAGGGAATGAACTGCAAATAGCCGTCGCCTAGCGCATTGATGCCTTGCACCTCAGCTCGCCGCCCTTGGGCGTCGCGGTACTGCAGCATCATTTCTTCCAAATGGTCCTCGGCCTGCGCGTAACCATAGCCGAAGAACGTTGCTTCATCGTCATCGCCGACGATGTGCGGCACTCCGAAATTGTCGCGGTAAATCGTGACGTGCGCGGCCAGGGGGTCGGACGCGCTCAGAAGCACCGGTGGAATCGTAAGACAGCAGAAAATCAACTTACAGAAGAATGGCTTCAAACTTCTCTCCGAAGGGCTCCGGTGTTGATTCTAAGACAGCCAATGACTGCGGCACGGGCGAACCCGGGCAGCACATTGCAATATGTTCAGTGGACTGAACGGGAGGCAGCGCGCCAACTTTTAGAAGCTCGCTCGACGTTGAGCTTCCGCTAATCTTGTTGAGAACAGGGCGTTCTATCAAAGGAAGCACGGCCTTTCGAAACATCCTCATCTATCGCCGCGCATGTCCACCAACCTGAGGCGTAGCCACACCTCCCTCGTTGCCGAGACGCAGCTACAGCCCGGCGCGCTAAGGCTTCCTGCTCTGCTGATGCAGGCCATCAGTCACATAGCGCCCGCGGTTGGACTGGTGTTGACAATTCAATACATCACCTCGCTTGCCGGCATCGCATCTCCTTTTGCCTATGCCGTGGCGGTCCTTATTGTCGTCACGCTCGGCGTCTCGCTGACACAACTGGCAAAGCATCTGCCGTCCGCGGGCGGCTATTACACGTACATTGGACGCACGGTCCATCCCAGGGCCGGCTTCCTCACGGCGTGGCTCTATCTTCTCTATGACCCCACATCCACCGCTATCAATCTTGCGTTTATGGGTTTTTTCTTCGAGAAGACTATGCAGACGCAATTTCATATCTGGTGCCCGTGGTGGCTTTTTGTAATCGTCGCTACGCTCTTGCTGACCTTCATCGTCTATCGGGGCATCAGTCCTTCGACGGAAGCGGTAGTTTTTCTTGGAGCGGCCGAGATAGCGATCGTTATTGCGCTCTCCGTTTTCGGATTGCTTCATCCGGGGCCGGGAGGAATCAATCTCACGCCGTACATTCCTTCTCGCGCCCCCAGTATGCGAGGGCTGTACCTCGGCGTCGTCTTTTCTATTTTTTCCGTAACCGGATATGACGGTGTGGTCCCGCTTGCTGAAGAGAGTGAGAATCCCCGGGCGAATCTTCCGCGCGCCATCATCGGGGCAATCCTCTGCACCGGCGTCTTTTATCTGTTCTGCTCCTGGGCGATACTCGTCGGGTGGGGAACGCACGACATCTCCGGCTTCCTCCAGTCGCAGGAGAACCCATGTTTCGTGCTGGCGAGGCGGCTTTGGGGGAAAGGCTGGATCCTGATTTTGATTGCCGTACTGAACTCCATCCTTGCTGTCTCCATCGCCTGCACAAATGCCGCAACGCGCGTCTTCTTCGCGCTAGGGAGAGCCGGCGTCCTGCCCCGTTCGCTCAGCCGCGTACATCCTCTTTACCGGACGCCCACCAATGCCATCTGGCTGCAAACCTTTATCACGCTGGCGGTAGGACTGGGCCTCGGTTTTTGGATTGGACCAGATGGCGAATTCTATTTCATGGGAGTGGTTATCACCCTCGGCCTGGTGCTCATCTACGGGGTCAGCAACTGGGGCGTGTACCGCTTTTACAGAGGCGAGATGCGCAGCGAGTTTCGCGTCTGGCCGCATCTCATCTGCCCGGCATTTTCGACGCTGGCTTTGATATGGGTCGGCGCGGCTTCTATCTTGCCGCTGCCGGACGCCCCTTTGCGCTATGCACCGGCGCTTGTAGGCGGATGGATCGCCGCCGGAATCGTCCTTCTGTGGTTCATGCACCGCTATGGGAGAGAGGCGTCTCTTTTGAAGGCCGGGGAAGCGGCTCACGAACATTCAGCGGTTATCGACGGATAGTCAGAGGAGTTTCCTATGTTGTACCTGCCGGCCGGAGCAATCTTATGCAGCCTCTTTGCCGCCTCTGTCAGTCAGGCGGTTCTTTCATCAGCCGAGTTGAAAGTGCGACTGACATGGGGAGAACATGCGCCCGATCGAACTCCCTTCTATGTAAAGCTGATTCCGCAAGACACGACGATTTACAAAGCCACCGGTTTCCAACTGGAAGCGGGTGACGGGTTGAAAGATGACGCCTGGCAGACTATCGCCGGTCAGGCTGACGTCGATGGGGTGGAGTTCACGCTCCAGTACGTGCCTGAAGAAGTATCCATCATTCAGGACATGCATATTATCTGGGCGGACCTTATTGCCCATAGCGATCCGGATACGGCGCGCCGGCTCAGTTTTGACGCGGCGTTTCGGAGAGATCGGCGTAAGCTCACCGTGCAGATGGATAAGAACGGAACCAAGGGATTCACCGTTACGGTTGATCAATTGCTGCAAAATGGAGGACTTTGGATCCCTTCACTGGATGTCTTTCTGACGACCAGCGGGCAGTCCTTGCCTGAATATCAGAAGACCCTCGATCCATGGCAAGGGCAGCGCGTCTTAGATCAAATACATGCCGGCAATGAAGCCGACTACGACCGCTATGCTTCCCTTTGGGAAAACATGGGCAGCCCGGCCTACATCCGGGCGCAACAACCGAAACCTGGCCATATCATCGGACTGACCTGGGACAGCGCTATTCCGAAATTTGGCGTCGATCGGGGAAGCGGCGTGTGGAGCGACTATGGGAACCCCGATCATTTCCGCTTCTGGTTTGGATTCGGAAACCTGGAAGATGGAATCCTCTCTTGCTGGCGCGGCCAAAAGTTGACGAATGGCCTGCCGGTTGTCACGACGACGCTGGAGCAAGACGGGGTGCGCTACGAGGTGGAGCAGTTCGCGTATCCTCTGAATGGTCCGCCTTCGGAACGGGATGGCAACATCGGGATGGTCCTGTTGCAGAAGGTTCGGCTTACGGATCTGACTGGCAAACCGCATCGTGTGGCGATCTCTATGAATCATCAGCGGGAACTCTCCGGCGATTGGAACAAGAACGTAACTTTGGAAACGCGGAATGGAGAGTCGCTCGTCGAGAACGATGGCCAGCGGGCGGTACTTTTTTCGGTAAGCGGCGTGCAAGATCCATTAGCCTGGTCGGGCGTCAGTGATTATCAGAAGGAAATGCGGCGTGTGAATGCCACCGCGTTCCTTGCTCTTCCGGCCGGTGGGTCGCGCGAATTGATCGTCAAATTGCCATCGCCCGTGGTCACCCAGGAATCGATTTCAGCCCTGCTCGGAATTGATTACGAAACCGCGCGCGCCGCAACGCTTCGCTTCTGGCAGGAATGGGTAGAGCGGGGGGCGCGCTTCGAAGTTCCTGAGAAGGTTGTGAACGATCTTTATCGAGCGAACCTGTGGCACAGTCTCACCCTGCCGCGGCGGCATGGCGGCAAAGGCAGTGATGTCCAAATTGACTTGCCATATTCCAATTTTGCCTATAGCCAAACCGGAACGCCATGGCCCATCAACCAATCGGTTTATGTGGATTACATGATCTATGACCTGAGAGGATACTTCAGTGTTGCCGCGGAGGAACTGGCCGCCATCTTCCGCAACAATGAGGAGCACGACGGCCACGTTGGGGGCTGGGCAAACTGGTTTGCTTACACTCCTGGAATGCTCTACAGCGTGGCGAAGCACTATAAGCTTTCGGGTGATCGAACCGCTCTCGATCGGCTGATGCCCAATGCGCTGAAAGCTCTCGACTGGAGCTTGGCGCGTTTGCAGGAAGCAGATGCAAATGCGCCGCCCACGCGCGGGTTGATTACCGGACCGTTGAACGACGGCACGGGACTGGGAGTCTGGGCATTCAACCAGGCCTATTTGTATGCCGGGCTAAATGAATTCGGAAGCGTTTTAAAGGAAATTGGCAATCCCAGGGCGGCTGAGTGTCTGCAGCTAACCAAAGCCCTGCGCCAGTCCATCGACGCAGGTTTTCATTCCGCCATGATGCATTCACCCGTTGTGCAGCTTCGCGACCACACCTGGATCCCGTATGTGCCTTCAGAGGCGCTGACGTTCAGCCGTATTTTGTCGCAATGGTACCCCGCTGATGTGGATACCGGCGCTCTTCACCTGGTGCGATTGGGAGCGGTTCCTGCTTCGGGTGACCTAGCCACTTTCCTTCTGAACGATCACGAAGACAATCTGTTTCTGCTTGGCCGCGGACTCGCGAACGAACCTGTTTACAATCAGCAGACTACTTCCTACCTGTTACGGGACGATCCCGAAGCGGCCATTCGAGCCTTCTATAGTTTGATGGCCGGGGGTTTCAGTCAGTCAACACTGGAGCCGGTGGAGCATCGCTGGACCCATGGCCAGTATTTCGGCCCCCCCAGCACCGATGGCGCATGGGCCGAATCCTACCGGAACATGCTGGTGCGCGAAACCAGCGATGACGAACTGCTGTTGTGCCAGGCGACTCCACGGGCGTGGCTCCAGAATGGCAAAGAAATTCTTGTGAATCATGCGCCGACGGAATACGGGGATCTGTCCTTCCATGTGCACAGCCAGGTGGCGAGCGGTTTGATTCGGATCGACGTGGAAATGCCCGCAAGACGCCCTCCCACCAAGCTTGTCCTCCGGCTGCGCCATCCCACGCACGACTCCATTCGCTCGGTGATCGTAAATGGGAAACAATGGACCGGATTCGATGCGGCGAAAGAATGGATCACCATACCGTCTCCCCGCGAAAAGCGGTATTCGATCGAAGCGCACTATCGTTGATGGGCGCCTCCGGTCCATGAATTGATAAATCGCCGAATTAATGAATCGCCCAGAACGTCACCGCGTACGGATCCAGGTCCAAGTTGATCGGCACATCGCCTGGCTTAAAGGAAAGCGGTGGAAGCGGGTGAAGCCGGATGTTCTCGTCATCGCTCGCTGCCGCCGCATCCAGCTGGACACGACGCGCTGTCAGCGGCCCAGTCAAACCGTTAATGGTTACAGTAACATGTGCGGATTGCGCGGAGTAGTTCCAAAGTAAGACATCATAAGTGGCAAAGTCGGGGTCGAACGCTGCCAGCCCATGAACGGTCCCGGTGGAGGAAGTCAAGGCAATCCGTTGTCCGGTTAAGCGCGCGAGAAGCAGGAAGGTAAAGTATGCCGGCCGCGGATGGTTTTGAAAGTCGAATAACCCATCGTATTGCGGGCTGCGATTCCACCAGCGCGTCATCTCCACGGTTCCATGCTGGGACATGAACCGGGCGAAGTTCGACTGTGGAACATGGAAATCGCGGATGTGATAGTAACAGGAATAAGTCAAACCCGCTTCTTTCATCTGCCAGGCGGTCTCCGCGATGAAACACGGCTGGAAACGCACGTCGTCGGACGGGTCACTCAATGACATGTTCCACTCATCGAGAAATGTCTCTGGATGAAGATCGTGGAATTTTTTCAGCAGCTCCTTCTTTTGATCGATAGTGGCCCGGATTTTCAACGGGTCGCTCGAATAGATATGCCAGGAAATGAAGTCGAGCGGAAGGTGCTTGGCTTGAGCGGCTTGCAGAAGGGCGGGCAGAATCGGCGACTCCGGGTCAGCCAATGCAGGCCCGCCAACTTTGGCTGAGGCGTTCGCGCGACGGATCGCTGCCGCCGTGTGCTCGTAATAGCGTGCGTAGCCTTCCGGCGTGAACAGATACGGGCAGCCGCCGTTTTCGCCAATGTCGGGTTCGTTGGCAACCTCCCAGTATCGGATGTCAGAGCCGCGCTGCTTATAATGCAGAACCATGTTGTAGATTAGCTGCTCCCAAGCCGGATAGTCATTGGGATCTGTCACTGCTTCATCAATCTTTGGAAAAAGGATCTTCGGCTTTATCGCGATGCACATCAGAGGCGTTGCGCCGCTCTTCAGAATGGTATCCACTGACTGGTCCAGTTTGCTCCAGTCGTACTTGCCGCGGACGGGCAGCACATCAAAATATTCCTGAATGAAAAGACGGACCACTCTGGGCCGAAGCGCTCTTATTTCCGGAACTCGATCCGTCCACATGGGCTCCGGCGCAAGGCCGCCCTGTCCCAGGGCAAAATGATCCATCTCCAGCGCGGCCTGCGGCTTTGAGAGGTCCACCCGCACCTCGGCGGATTGTTGCGCCAGTGCGATGGATGCGGCTCCGAGTACTAAGAATGAAGTTCTTAACATTGCGAGTAGTGGGTTATCGAGCCATAGGTTACCAGTTACATCGCGCTTGCGAAATGCCGTATGCCGCGGGCAAGCGGAGAGTGTTCAGCGGAATGCATAATTCTCTGCGACAAGGTGATCCTTTGAGTGCCGCGGCTCCTATAATTCTCCTTATGTCCGGGACGAGGCGAATGAACCATGAGAAGACTGAAGGATAAAGTTGCGATCGTCACCGGTGGCGCTAACGGCATCGGCAGCGCGATTGCACAGATGTTTGCTGAAGAAGGAGCGTCCGTTCTCGTGGCGGATATTGAGCGGGATGCAGGCGAAACTCTGGTCAAGGAGATACGAGGAAATGGAGGAACAGCGGAGTTTTGCCGCTGTGACGTGTCTTCACCGGAGGATGCCGCAAAAGCCACTGGCCTGGCATCCGAATGGAACGGCCGTATCGACATTCTCTGTAACAACGCTGCGTATATGGGACCCTTTCACGCAGTCCTGGAGGCTACCGCCCTTGAATGGGATCGCTGCATTCAGGTGGCGCTGATGGGCACTCACTATTTCACGCGTGAGGCGCTGCCCTACATGATCAGTCAGAAGAAGGGATCGATCGTGAATGTAGTCTCTATTCAAGCCATGGTTGGCTGTATGACTTCAGTTTCCTACACGGCCACTAAAGCTGCTCTCCTTGGTTACACGCTCAGCGCCGCGTACGATTATGGCCCGGACAACATCCGGGTAAATTCGCTCTGCCCTGGTCCCATCCAGACCAGGATTTCACCACAGCCAGGAGAGCCCCACTACAAATGGCAGTGCGGCCAGACGATGCTGGGCAGGGTTGGCTATCCGAGGGAGGTTGCCGCCGCCGCCTTATTTCTCGCTTCGGATGAAGCATCGTATATCACGGGAGCGACTCTACCGGTGGACGGAGGCTGGACCGCAAAATAGGCAAGCGTTCAGCTCAGAAGGTAAACTTTGCGCCGATCTGTATTTGCCGCGAAGTAGTTGTTGTGGAGCTGATGGAACCCGCGGACGGAGTATTCACGTAGGGATTCGGGGTTGCAAAGTTCGGGTGATTCGCAGCATTGAATACTTCGCCGCGTAATTGGATGTTGGAGCGTTCACGAAGGCGGATGTTCTTCATCAGGGCGAAATCCAAATCAATCAGATGCGGCCCCTCAATGATTCCCTTTCCGGCGTTTCCGAACTGACCTAAGGGAGCGATCTGAAACGCCGCGGGGTTAAACCACTGGGCCGGGTCGTGATTCCCCGAGATGAACAGCGGTGCGCCGGGAATCACGTTTGGCCGGTCGGCGTAGGTCAGAGTTTCGCTGTTGTCGCCCGAAATGAGCGGCGTCACGGGGAATCCGCCTTGGTAGGTGAATATGCCCGAAAATTCCCAGCCGCCTGTAAGATTCTTGAGCAGCGCGCTCCGGCTTAGGGATGGGAAATCGTACACGACGCTTTGCACAAACCGATGTTTGAAATCGGATGCGGATGGCCCGTAATCGCAGCGGAAACAATATTGATTTTGGAAGCCGGGGTCGCCAGGAGCGGAGGCGGCATCACCCGTTGAAATATTATCCAGATTCTTCGACCACGTAAATGCCGTGATCAGGGACAATCCCT
Organism: uncultured Solirubrobacteraceae bacterium; assembly: GCA_964658695.1. Taxonomy (GTDB): domain Bacteria; phylum Acidobacteriota; class Terriglobia; order Bryobacterales; family Bryobacteraceae; genus Bog-105. The sequence goes on from CBAAAA010000004.1 coordinate 10,193, forward strand.
TTGAAAGCCGCTTCTCCGCCCGCACCAGGAGAGCGTTGTAGTTCCCATACTCAATGTTCGTGAGATAGGAGATATAGCTGAATTGTGGATAAGGAAGAATGAAAGTGCCGTGCCGCGTTGGCGAATCCAGGTTTCGGAACGTCGCGAACTTCGTATTCTTCTGCCAGTTATAGTCGGCTTCGACGACAAATGTCGATCCAAACTGATGTTCCAGGCCAAACGACGCCTGCTGCTGATATCCGACTTTCAAGTTTTCATCGAAAGCTTCAATGGAGGGCGTCGGCGGGTTGGCGCCGGAACTGGGTCCGAATACGCTCTGAACCGGCACCGACGGAGTCGCCGTGAGTGAGCCCGTCAGATAGTAAAAGGGGAACGACGAGAATGGCGGATTGGTTCGCGTACCTTCCGTATTGTTCTCCTGAAGAACGTCATAGAAAATCCCATATCCTCCGCGAATCACCGTGTCCTTGCGGCCCGGAAGAGAATAGGCGAAACCGAATCGCGGTGCGTAGTTGTTCCAATCGGAGCGAACGTTGGCAGTGCGACTGACGGAGTTCCGACCGGCCACAATCAGTTGTCCAGTGCTCGGGTCGAAATTGGATAGCCGGTTGTATTTTTCATAAAACGGGCCGTCGTACTCCCACCGAACACCCAGATTCAGAGTCAAATTTGGCGTGACCCGCCATTGATCGTTGAAGTACCAGCGCGCATTGCTTCGAAATAGATATCCCCCGCTGTCTCCAGACTGCACTTGCGCGGATACTGGATAGCCTAGAAGAAAATCGGCGAACGCGTTTCCTGACGAACCTGGGTTGTTCGGATCTGCGGTCAAGGTTCCGTCGAAATTAAATTGACCCTGCGGAAAGCTGGGAGCAGCGTTCATGAACACTTGCCATCGATCGTATTCAGCTCCGAAGGTGAGCGTATGTGTCCCGGCAATCTTACCCAGCTTGCCTGAATAGCCGTACTGGTTATCTGCCCGGAACTCGGGATCGTAGGGATTTGATCCGGGATTGGAAATGCCGGAGATACCGGTGTTGAATGGCTCGCTTCCCAAGACTCCTTCGATACCCAGTTTCGAGTTGACATCGTCACCCAGAGTCTTCGGCAACAAATTGAAGAACTGACGGAAAAACGATACCCGAAGAGTCAGGACGGTGGTCGGATTGAATGTGTGGTCGTCTCCGATCACAACATCCCGCGTGTTAATCACGTCGTTATCGCCGAAGCCTGGCAAAGCTCCCGAGTTGAACGTTCCCTTCGCGAGCGAAAGAGTCGAATTGTTGAAGCTGAACCTGCCAAAAATCGAATCGTTCGGACGCGAATAATCTACTCGAACGTTGAACTGGTTACGAGTGATGCGATCCACATCGTTGCCGGCATAGTTATTGATAAGCCCGGGAGAAGTCGGGCTTGGGAACAAGTTTTGAACGTAATACGCGATCACCGGACTAATGAGAGAAGCGGGAATCGTATTTCCTGGAAATTGCGATCGCGAATACCCGTTGGAGCACGAAGCGCATACCGTGGTCGTAAAAGGACTATAAATATTCTGACCGACTTCGGTGAAGTTTCCCTGACGTTCAAGAAGCGTGGGAACAGTACCGAAGAAGGTCTCGCCCACCCGTTCCAGCGTACTTTCGTAGTTCCCGAAGAAGAAGAGCTTATCTTTCAGAATCGGGCCGCCAATCGTTCCGCCGAACTGATTCTTGCGCAGCTCTGGAATAGGAAGACCCGGATTGTCGAAATAATTCTTGGCGTCGAAGTCACTGTTCCGCACAAATTCATAAGCCGACCCGTGGAACTTGTTCGTCCCATTCTTTGTTACGAGCAGAATTTGCGCCCCAGGGCTGGTGCCGAGTTCCGCCGAATAGGGCGTCGTCTCGATTTTGAATTCCTGGACCGCATCGATAGACGGCACGAACGAGCCATTGATGAGGTAGGACTTGATATCGGCGCCATCCAGCGAGAAGGCGTTACGATCTTCACCGGCGCTTCCCGAGATGATGGCGCCCGCATCGTCGGTCAAGGCGCTGTTATAGAAGCTGCTCTTGCCGTACGTGCCGGTTCCCGGACTAATGAGAGCTAACTGAAGATAGTTTCTATCGTTCAAAGGCAGTTGGCTCATCATTTCAGGACCGATCACCTGCCCGACTGTCGCATCCGCGGTGGTCAGCAAAGGCGGCGCGGATTGTACTGAAACGGATTCACTGACATCTCCAATTTCGAGACGCAGGTCAATGCGGGCCGCTTGGGCCACGTCCACGCTGAATGCTGGTTCAGTGACTTTCTTAAAGCCTTTCGCTTCCGCCGTGACCGTGTATTGGTCTGGAATCAAGTCGCCGACGATGTAGCTTCCGGCGGAGTTGGTAATGGTTGTCCTTGTCACGCCTGTCCTGGCGGCGGAGACTTGCACGGTCACTCCCGGAACCGCGGCGCCGCTTGGATCGGAGATGGTTCCGAAAATCGAGGCGCGCTCCTGTGCCCAGGCAGTCCAGCCACAGACAAGCAGTAGCGGTAAAAAAAACCGGGGCCCAAGTGAGTTGTGAATCTTCATTTTCACCTCTGCCGTCTTCATTAAAATCTGCGGCGGGCTTGGCCGCTAGGCGTAATCTGACTGCGAATTAGCATCATACGGCTGCGGAAGAGCCTGGACAAAGAGGCTTACGCCGATGCACGGGCGTATCGTCCAGCAGGCTGACCGAAAAATGATTGCTGACCTGACGGCTCTCCGAGAATCCCGGTTTAATGGTTTTTCAGATAGCTATGAAAGTTCGCGGCCAGAAGTGTGAGACGCGAGTTGTACAATCCTTATCTACCGGTGAACGCGAGGATATTCGTGGCTGGGGTGAGGAACAGGGCGCCTTTGGTCTGATCTGGCGTCCAATGCAGCGATACTTGTTGCGCTATGTCGAAGGGCAACTGGTAGCGAAGGCAGGTGTCCTGGAACTTCAACTTTGGTTGCGCGGTGAAGGCGTCCAGGTCGGCGGCGTGGGAGGCGTTATCACCGCACCAGCACACCGGAAACAGGGCCATGCAACAGGTCTCCTGAAAGACGTCGATGACTATCTGTGTTCTCAGGTCAAAGTACAGTACGGAATGCTGTTCTGCCGGGAAGCACTCATCCCGTTTTACAACCGCCTCGGATGGGAACCCCTGGCGGAGACGATTACCTTTCAACAGCCGGGTGGCCCGGTAGTTTGCCCCTTCCCAACAATGATTCTGAGCTGTTGCAAGCGGCCTTGGCCGAAAGGGTCTGTGAACCTGAAAAGCGAACCGTGGTGAAGCTGACGGCGGCCGCCCTTTAACATATGTGGCGGTGCTCAACAGCGTACCGTCCCTCCATGACTGGCGACAAATAAAAACACCCGATCCGGTCAACCGGCAGCTGAAGGGGCTGCGGAAGGCAGCCGGCCAAGATGGATGGGAGAAAGACAAAACCAGATGAGTAAGGGCGGAGAGATGGATCAGTTCATGAGCGAAATACCCGTACATTCTCGTCCTGTTATCGCCGGTGCAAGAATCCCAAAGCTCCGGTTTTAGAATTCCCCACCCGCGTCGTGAGTTAGAACGGCTCCGCAGGAGGTGTCGGCGACTGTTGCGGAGTGCAGAGGTGAATCACATAGAAGAGT
>CBAAAA010000004.1:13834-30316 GCA_964658695.1 uncultured Solirubrobacteraceae bacterium
TAAAACTTGCCCCTTAAAACTTGCTTGACGTTACCTTTAACTAACGTTACTATATAGTCACGTAAGGAGCAACTTACCGTGACAATTCACGATTTGACGCTGGACACCACGCAGAGCATCGACATCAAGGCCGACATCGGGGACGTCTTTCGCAGCGTTCTCCGTCGGCTTGGTGACGGCTTCACCAACCCACAAGGTGAATCGATGCAAATGACGATGGAGCAATGGCCGGGCGGCCGCTGGTTCCGCGATCGCGGCAATGGCATCGGCCACCTCTGGGGACACGTGCAGGTGATCAAGCCGCCCGTGCTGCTGGAATTGAGCGGCCCTCTGTTCATGTCATACCCGGCGCTGAACCATATTGAAGTCAAGCTCGAACAGCGGCCGGGAGGAACCCATGTGGATTTCCGTCACCGCGCCATCGGCTTCCTCGATCCAGAGCACAAGCAGGGCGTGACCAGCGGCTGGAAGAACGTGCTGGACAGAGTCGCCGAGGATTGCTCGACGAAGGCCTACGGGCAAAGCAGCTAAGTGCCCGAAGTCGAACTAGATGGAGTCTGGAAAGCGTTGTCCGACAGCACGAGACGATCCATTCTCGACTTCTTGCGGCGCGGCCCGAAAACGACGACTCAGATCGTCGAGGCGTTTCCGCACCTGAGTCGCTTCGGCGTGATGAAACACATCGAAGTGCTGCGTGACGCCAACCTGATTCACACGCGTGAAGAACGCCGGCAGCGGATCAATTCATTGAACGTGGTCCCGATTCGCCAAATCTATGAGCGCTGGGTGGGCCGCTTTGAGGAGTTGTGGGCGAGCCATCTGCTGAGCGTCAAAGAAGACGCTGAGGCAAACGCTACGGGAAATCACGCCCCCATGGCACAAAGGAAAAAGCGCCCGAAAGCAGGCTGACCGAAAGAAGGAGGAGGGACATAATGTGCCCAGCATGCATCGCAAGCACAGCAGTAATGATCGCCGGAGCCGGATCCACGGGAGGAATTCTGGCCGTGTGCATCGGCAAGTTCAGAAAGGTTTTCAGAGCGAATCGTCTCGGTCTATTTCCGAAGACAAAGGAGAAATAGGATGGCAACAAGGAAAGAGAAAGACAAGGAACAAGAGAAAGGGCATCTGGCGATGAACACACCCCCGATCGTTTCGGAGCAGGAGTGGGAGGCAGCGCGCCAGCAGCTTCTCGTGAAGGAGAAAGCTCTAACGCGCTCGCGAGACGCGCTGGCCGCTGAACGCCGGCGCATGCCTTGGCGCGCTGTGGACAAGAAGTACGAGTTCGACGGACCCAACGGCAAGGTAAGCCTGCTCGATTTGTTCGAGGGCCGCCCTCAGTTGATCGTCTATCGCGCCTTCTTCGAGCCCGGGGTGTTCGGCTGGCCCGAGCACGCCTGCCGCGGCTGCTCCCTGGGCGCCGATCAGGTCGGCCACCTTGCCCATCTGAACGCCCGCGACACTACCCTTGCCTACGCCTCCCGCGCGCCGCAGGCGGACATCACGCGCCTCAAGGCGCGCATGGGTTGGGAGATGCCCTGGTACACCATCACCGACAGCTTCGACATGGACTTCGGCGTGGACCAGTGGCACGGCCACAACGTGTTCTTCCGCGAGGGCGAGCGTGTGTTTCGCACATACTTCATCAACAACCGCGGCGACGAGGCGATGGGGACCATCTGGAGCTATCTGGACATCACCCCGCTCGGCCGTCAGGAGATTTGGGAGGACTCGCCAGAGGGTTACCCCAAAACGCCACCGTACAAGTGGTGGAACTGGAGCGACAACTACGACGCCGAGGCCTCGCCTGACCGGAAGTGGGTCGAGGTGTCCGACGTTGGAGAAGCCGCTTTCCGAAAGCGCGATGCAGCCTCAGGCAAATGAAAACGGCGCGCCGGGGTTTGCTAAAGCCGAACGGCGGCGAAAGTCATGCGTTGCGGCCAAAATCTACAAAAGAAGCTTTAGCTAAGAAACACAAGCGCACTCCCAAATCGGTACTAAAGCTGCCCGACCTTGAACGAGTCCATTGCGGAAGTTTGGAGAGCCGCATTGGTAGGGTAAGGAGCCGCGGCGATCAACGAAGCCAGTCCGTTCAAAGGACGACAATTTCGGGGTCAGGCGAGCGTAACAGCCGTTCGTTGTATCTACGCTATCCACTGCCGTACGAGCATGTATCGGAACTGCTAACGGAGCGCGGGCTTCCGGTAGATGCCAGTTGCATCTGGCGGTGGGTACAAGCCTGTACCCCGGAATTGTTGAAGCGTTGTCGACCGTATTTTAAGTCCACCAACAAGAGCTACCGTGTCGATGAAACGTACATCAAAGTAAAAGGACAAGAGAAGTATCTCAATCGAGCGGTGGATTCCACGGGCCAGACGATCGATTTCCTGCTCACGGCCAAGCGCGATGCCGCTGCCGCGAAGCGCTTCTTTCAAAGGGTATCGAGCTGCTCTGTAAATCCCATTCCCCGCGTCATCAATGTAGACAAGAACCCGGCTTATCCAGCAGCCATTCGATCCCTTAAGAAGGAAGGTATGCTGCCCGGGCGAGTCCGCCTCCGCCAGTGCAAGTTTCTCAACAATGTGATCCAGCAAGACCACCGGACAGTGAAGAAGCGAACCAGGTTGGCCAGAGGCTATCAAACCTTTCACAGCGCGTCGCGAACGCTCGAAGAGATTGAGACGGTCCACATGCTCCGCAAGGGCCGAGTTCGATGGGTGGCGAAGAACGACGTCGTGGCTGAAGCCAGATTCATCGCCAAGCTCATTGGTCTGGCCGCCTAATCCTATCGCAGTCCTCCGCCCCTTCTCGATCTCTTTCTCAGGCGCACATCAACTTCGCAATGGAATCATCACGATTGTTTACCGCCTTTGCACCACGTGCACTTAAAAGCGCCCCAGGCACAGCGACGCGATGAGCAGTCGATCGTTCGTGAACCGCTCCGATTCCAGTGATAGCAAAAGGCTGACAGGTTGCAAAGTGATCGGGAACGCGAAGTCCCGTAGTATCGGTGAACGCTATCCCGGCAACGGAAACGTGTGCCGTATATATACTGGATAGTCATCCAAAGCTCTGAAGTACCCGCCACCATGTTGCCCGCTTACATATCAAAAACGTCGCCAAATCCGGCTTCTAACCGTGCGCCTTGGTACAAGAACACGGCACCCACTTACGCAGGCGTTTTTCTCTGGATCGTTTTCTATCGTGATATCGCGTCGGGCACGCTCGAGCACGCAAGCCTGGGCGTCTGCCTTCTGGCGCTACTTGTGGCGGCCCTCATCAGTTATGCGCTCTTCTACCGTATTCCGGCGACCCTGGGCATGCGCACAGGACTCCCGCTTTACGTTGTGGGTACTTCCACCTTCGGCACGCAAGGCGGATATCTCATGCCAGGAATCCTGATGGGCCTTCTTCAGGTCGGCTGGATGTCGGTGAACACTTTTGTCGCGACCACCTTCATACTTTTCGCATTCGGGTCAAAGGCAGGTCCTGGCACGCTCCCGTTCAGCCTGATTGCAGCGGCCTGGGCGCTGGGACTGGGCTACGTCGGAGCGAAGGGCATTCAATACGTCGCCAAGTTCGCTACATTCTTGAACTTCATTCCGTTGTTGATGATTCTGGTTGTATTTGTAAAGAATGCTGGAGGCGCAGCAGAGTATACTCCGCCCGCTCCAAGCCCTTACCTTGGCTTCACAATGTTGATTCAGATAGTGGTAGGCTTTTTCGCCACTGCCGGCGCAGCGGGGGTCGATTTTGGGATCAACAATCGAGATGACAATGATGTTCGCTGGGGTGGGCTCGTGGGGATCTTTCTCCCAATTCTGGTTTCTGGCGGCTTACCCCTGATCTCCATTGCTGGCGCGCACGTGTCGCACGGGGTGAAAGATTTTCAGTTCGATTCCGCGATCGCCCAGACTGGCAGCTTCGCCTCGATAGCCTTCTTCTTATTTGCGATTGCCTCAGTTGCTTCCATGTGCTTCTGCTCCTTCATTGCGGGAAACAGCCTTGCCACAATGATCACGGGAGTGTCGCGCACCACATCCACTATGGTAGGCGCTGTGGTGGCGGCATTGCTGGCGATCACGGGCGCCGCCTCAAATCTCATTGGCTTGTTCACGATCATCGGCGCCTCCTTCGGACCCATTTGCGGCGCGATCGTAGCCGATTACTGGCTGTCTGGCAAAAAATGGGCAGGGCCGCGCGAAGGCGTGAACCTCGCTGGGTATGGCGCCTGGGCAATCGGCTTCATCGTTGGCATATTGCCGTTCCTTCCTATCTCACCTGAGATCAAGCCCTATCTGCAGCCTGCGGCGGTATACAGTTTTATGATCGGGTTTGTGACTTACGTCATTCTGGCTAAAGTGGGCTTGCAGGCCAAAGCTGCGAAGTTTCCGGCTGGCAGCAAGGAACGGCTAGACGCCTGAGGACCTGTTTCACAACGAGCGAACCTGGCTCCTGTCATCACCTCCGGTGATCTGCGTCCAGCCCCTAATCCGTACTTTATAGGGAACCGTGGCAATGTTAAGGGCTCTTCCAGCTGACACGAACTTGCACCGCCTTGCGCACCGTATTCTGTAGGGCAGGAGAATGCGAAATGTCCGCCACGGAATACGTAGCTCGCCTTTGGTCCCTTGTCGAGGGAAAAGACCCAATTGTTGTGCAAACGGAAACGCCGGATGTCCTGGCACGTTTGATTGCGTCTATCCCCCAAGTGAAACTGTATCGGGCGCCTGCTCTCGGGAGATGGTCGCTTGCCGCCATAGTTGCGCACATGGCGGAAGCCGAGATCGCGTTAAGTTGGCGCTACCGCCAGATCGCCGAGAACGAGGGCGCCGCGCTTGCCGGATATGACCAAAACGTCTGGTATCGCCTTGGCGATTACGACTCACGCGACGCGCAGGAATCGCTGGCACAGTTCCGCCTTTTGCGTGAAGCCAACTTGCGAATGTTTGCGCGCCTCACTCCAGACGACTGGCAGCGTTCGGGAATCCACGCCGAACGTGGCCCCCTGACGATGAGGGACCTCGTCGCCCAAGCCGCCGGTCACGACCTCAGCCACGTCCAGCAAGCTGAACGAGTGATTGCCTCTGTATCCGAATGAAGCCCCTTATTTTGCGTGCATTCCGCCGCAAAGCCCGCTCGGCGGAAAACTCAGTCGCGGCTGCGAGTCATCAACCGCGATGCCGACGTGCTCCAACCGCTTGATACTCATTTGTTCAAACACAATGAACCAGATTCGGGCTGTGCTGAACCTCGTCCCTGAATCTGAACATAATAATCGTTCAACCGCTGGACTCCGATGTGCGTGACCTTCAGACCGCTCAGATCAAACGGGCCTTTCGCCTTGAGAAGTCAGCCTATGTTCCCCAACGTTTCGGCTTTGCTGGCCGACTTAGCTTTTCCTAGCTAGACTGTCAAGTGTCTTTTCTTTGAAGAACAGGCACTATAAGGAGCGCTCCGAGAGCCAAGGCAGACGTGGCCGGCTCTGGTGTGGTTACAGGCGTTGCTGAAACCTAGCCGCCAATTCTGAATGCCCCATGCCTGGACTCGAAAAGGATTCAAGGTATCCGGGTGTCGGTAGAAAATCTGCAAAGAGGGATTGGAAAATGTTCCGTTAGCCAGCGAGAACCCAAATCCGTTGCTGCTCAGCTGAGGTCCTGGTCCGAGATAGACGAGATCATCGACTGTGTATTGCTCGTTACCCGGAATCGAGGCGCCCGGAGCCTGGAGGCCGTTGATCGTTTGTCCGTTGCGCGTTCCTGTTAGGCGAGTAATTAGGGAACCACCGCTTGCTTCTGGACTCAAGACAGTGACGAAGGTCGCACTCGCCATTGCTTGCGAAGTGGAATAGTCCCACGTCCGAAGGTCGAAGCACAGGAGAGTGACCTCATTGCCCAAAGTAGGAGAAAGCCCACAACAACGATATTCTGTTTCAAGAGAAAGGCCATCGGGCGCATAGTCGAGAAGCATATCAGCTGCGAGATCGACTAAAAAATGTTTGTCGACTACACGCGAGTAATGTTGGCCCTGCATCACTTACTACGTCAATCTTCAACACGGGTCACTTTGCGTTATGAGCTTGATCTGCCTTTTAAAGGTTCTCACGCTTGGGCATGGTCTTCACGATAGATCGTAGGTGGGCACTCTGCTACAGGCTCGAGCTCATTCATACCGCAGCGCGATCATCGGATCAACGCGCATCGCCCTCATCGCAGGCGTCAACGTGGCCAGCAAGGCCACTATGCCAAGCACGCAAACCACCGCCAGCAAAGCGCTCGAATCCACGCTGCTCAGCCCTGGAACAAGGAACATCGCAAGCGGCTGCATCCCGAAAACCGCTAGCACCAAACCGGTTGCCATCCCGCCTCCCACCAACAAAAGGGAACGCTGGGCAACCAGCCGCAAAACCTTAAATGGAGTTGCTCCCAATGCCACTCGCAGCCCAATCTCCCGTGTCCGCCGCGAAACAGAATATAACAACACTCCATACAAACCAATCGCCGCCAACATAAGCCCTAACGCTCCCATTGTCCCCAGCATGAACGCCCCGGTCTGACTCGGCAGCAGCCCCAGTGCCAACGCCTGGCTCATCGGTTTTGTTTCAATTGCAGCCGTCGCATCCAGCCTCCCCAGCACTTCGCTGATCGGTTTCACATAAGCTGCCGGAGCGCCCGCCGTCCGAATTAGAAAGTGCAAGTTGATAGGCTCGTCGTTGGCAAAGTACGGCTCATACACCGCCAGTTTCTGTTTCTCCCCCAGAGTGAAATACTTGCTGTCCTTCGCCACTCCCACGATCAGTTTGCTTTTGTCACTCGGAAAAGCCGTCGTAATCGTGTGCCCCGCCGGGTCCGCTGTGCCGAAAACCGCACGCGCAAAACTCTCGTTCACAATCACCACAGCTTGCGAACCCTTCCGGTCGGCCTCTGTAAACTCGCGTCCGCGCAACAGCGGAACACCAATTGTGCGAAAGTAGTCCGGACCCACACAATTCGATTGATATTCCACCGGAATCTCCGTCGCGGAGGTGTCTGTCCGAATGCGCGTTCCAATTACGTTGTTGCTGTTCAACGGAACTCCTTGCGTGATCGCCGCTGATTCCACGCTCCGCAAGCTCCTCAATCGCCCCAGCGCCAGTTTCACCAGCGACATCTGCTTCGTTTGATCCGCGTATCCATCTGGTACTAGCCGCATAAACGCCCAAATCGTCTGATGAATGTTGAATCCCGGGTTCATCGAGGTGGCTCGTAGCAAGTTGTGTACAAAGAGAAATCCGGCCGACAGCAACACAATTGAAATCGCTAGCTGGCCCGCAACCAGAATGCCGCGAACATTCCACGTCCGCATCCTAGTCTGCCGCCCCTCTTCTTTCAAATCCGGATTCACGTCCCGCTTCACTGCCTTAAGCGCCGGCAGCAAACCGCAGAGCGCCGCGCTCACAATTACCACGCACAGCGAGTACCACAACAAACGCCAATCCGGCTCAATGACCGGATGCACCGGCACCGGCACCGGCAGGGTCAGGTTGTTAATCGCCTTCGCGCAGCTGATGTCAATCACCAATCCGGCCGCCAACCCGAGACCCGAAAGCAACAAACTCTCCGCCATCAGGTGACGAACAATTCGTCTGCGGCTCGCCCCCAGTGACAGCCGAATCGCGAGCTCATGCGAACGGCTGGAAGCCCGCGCCAGCAACAGGCTCGCGACATTTGTGCACGCAATCAGCAGCACCAGCCCCACAACAATCATCAGCATTGCGAAGAATGCCGTCACCTGCCCCGGTATAATTTGATTCAACACATCAAATCCGGTAACGCCCATTACTCGTGCCTGATTGGTTCGCTGATGGCCTTCCCTCGGATGGATAGCATCAAGTTGGTCAAACACGCTCTGTAAGCGGGCGCGCGCAATCGCAATGGTCATCCCCTTCGGCAGCCGCGCATAGAATTGCACCCGGTCGTTCTCCTGCGCCGTTGTGACGTAAACATCCGGCGACAGGGCGAAGCCCGCTATCGAACGGTGACCCGCCGGCAGCACACCCGCAACTAAGTAAATCCGGCCATCCAAGATCAGCTTGCGGCCCAAAATTGCCGGATCACTTCCGAAAGCTCCGCGCCATACACGCTCAGCTAACACCGCCGTCCCCTTCTCACCAGGCGCTATGCCGCGCCCCAAGAGAAACCGGCACCCCAACGTCGTGAAGTAGTCGTCCGTCACCACGCCGGCATAGAACCGGCTCGTGCGCTCGCCCTCCCGCCAGTTCACTTCGCGCTCCACATTGATGCCTGCCATTCCGTCGAAAATATGCGCATCCCGTACAAACCTGTAGTCGGCGATCGAAGAATCGCTGTTCCCCCCTTGCCATATCGAAACCATCGACGCAGCGTCTCGGCATGCCGGCTCGCTGAATAGAAAGCTCGTCGTGATGCTGAAGATGCTCGTGTTCGCGCCAATTCCCACAGCCAGGCAGAAGATGGCCGTCAGCGCGAAGCCAGGATTACGCCGGAACGCCCGTGCCGCATAACAAACATCCGAACCGGCGTCCTCCAGCCACTGCATGTGCCACGCCGCCGATGTGTCTTCCGCCGCTTTTAACCGTGAACCGAATTCATGCCGCGCCTGCCTCATCGCTTCCGCACGTGAGACCCCACTCCGCTCCAGTTCTTCCGCTCGGCTCTCCATATGAAACTGCATCTCATCGGCTAGCTCGTCGTGAAAACGCGACCGGCCTGCCAGCCATCGCAATCGAAGCCACAGTTCTCTCAGAAATTGCATGGTATTGCCCCCTAGGCCGTCTTCATCACCATCTGAATCGCAGCCACCAGGTTGTTGAACTCATTCGCTTCCGATGCCAGCTGTTTCTGCCCCACATTCGTCAGCCGGTAAAAACGCGCCTTCCGATTCGTCTCCGAAATCCCCCACTCGGCCTTAAGCCACCCCTTCAGCAGCATCCGGTTCAACGCGGGATACAATGAACCCTCCTCTACATCCAGGACGTGTGCGGAGCATTCCTTGATGCGGCGCGCAATCCCATAACCATGCATTGGTCCGCCCGACAAAGTTTGCAGGATCAGCAGGTACAGTGTTCCTGGCAATAGTTGAGGAGATGTTTCAGACAAGCGATACCCTATTCCAGACTATATATAGCCGGCAATGGGAAAGAAGTCAACCGGCTTTTTCGCAACGTCCATTGACATTGTGCCTGGTACACGGTCATTGGATAACTGACTCCTCGCGGATAGATCGTGAGTAACGGGGACGTGTAGATCTAACACATTGCGACTACAGAACAGTGGATTTATCAGCGCCACTCGGGCGACAGGCGACTCTCCGGCGATGGGCTCGCGAACTACTCAGAGCGCAGCATTTCAGCAGGGTCGATGCGGACCCCGCGGATAACGGCCGGAATGGCTGTAAGCAGACTGACGGCAACGATAACGCAGAAGGGAGTCGCAAGAACTCCCAGATCCGAGCGGCCGACTTGATAGAGCAAAGTCTTAACTCGCGGTTCGAGCAGCAAACCCGCAAGCGCCCCTGTAATAGCTCCGGCGAACACGGTAAGGAGTAGGCCGGACGTGACCTGACGAGCGATTTCAGCAGCGGTTGCGCCGATCGCAATGCGGATGCCGAGTTCGCGGCGGCACTGCAGGACGGAGTAATCGAGCACGCCGAACAAGCCAATGGCCGCGAGCAAGAGAGCGACCCCCGCGAAGAAAACGCCGAGTGCGGCGAGCAGACGTTCGCGCAAGGTTTGCGCATCGTTGATCTGGCTTTGGGTGCTGACATTGGTGAAACGCAATTCCGGCCGGTAGCGTTGAAGTTTCTCGCGAAGAAGGGACGCGATGGCGTAGGGGTTTGAGGTTTGTGTACGGACGATGAAGGTCGCGCCGCTCAACGGTTCTGGTGGAGCAACGCGGAGTGGAACGTATGCAGTGGGCGTGATGGGCTCGCGCATGTTGCGGTAGCGGGCATCGGCGACCAAACCGATTACCTGATAGGGCTTGTCGCCGCGATGAAAAGTCTTGCCGATTGGGTCTTGCGAATGGAAGTACTCGCGTGCGAAGGCCTTGTTCACGATGGCGACGCGAGGCGTGGCGTCGTCCGGACGAAAGTCACGGCCCGCAAGCAAAGGGATCCGCATAATGTTCAACCAACCCGGCGAAACCTTGAGGATATACGCCAGCGTGGGACCGGGCGGCGCGCCGTTCACTGAAATAAAGCTGTTCATGCCGACGCCGCTGAGCAGCGGCCAGGAGCAGATGGCTGCGTCTTCGACTCCAGACGTCTCCCTTAAACGGGTAACTGCTTGATACCAATACTCAGCGGGTTGCGGACGCTTGGCTACTGCGCCAAGAGTAAGAAGACGTTCGGCGGAAAAGCCGGTACCTTGCTTTGTAATGCGGTCAAGCGTAGAAACAAAGGCATCGGCGGCGAAGTGTACAAGGAAGCAGAAGGCCACCTGAACGGCGATGAGAGCATACATCAGTCGATGGCGGGAATGCGGATTATCACCGCCTTTGAGAGAAATCGACGGAGGGGTAATGGAAGCCCGCACGGCCGGCATGAGACCGAAGAGGAGAGTGGCCAGGACGGCGAGCGCCGCGGTGAAGGCGAGCACCCGCCAATCAGCGGGTAGTGCAAGGCGGGCGGGATCATCAGGCGGATTGATACGAGCGACGATGAAGGGCGCGGACCACCAGGCGAACAGCGCGCCGCCTACCGCTGCGAGGCCGGCGAGGAGCGCGCTTTCGACCAGCAGGAGCTGACACAAACGCCACTGGCCAGCTCCGATGGAAACGCGCAGGGCCATTTCGCGAGAACGAGCGGCAGCCTGCGCGGTCAGAAGATTGGCCACGTTCAGGCAGGCAATCAGCAGCACCATGGCGACGATGGCGCCGATGGCGATAAGCGCCACTCGGTAGGTTTGCTGCAGAGAGGATAGTCCCGCGCTGGCAGGCACGATCACGACCTGCTGCTCGAGATAACGTTGCAGGCGATCGGGTGGCCAGTTGGTGAAGCTCTTCGAGCGCGCAGTTTGAAGGGCGGTCCAGACAACCTGCAGGCGATCGCGCACACGCTCGCGGCTGCCGCCGGACTTCATCAGGATGAAGGTTCTGACCCAGCTCCAATCATCGTGGGCGGCGCCTTCATACATCGTGTTCGGCAGAAAGATGTCGCTGAAGACGCCGGGTTCCGTGCCGGTAAAGCCTTCAGGTGCGACGCCGACGATTTCAAAGAGATCATCGCCCAGGCGAAAGGCGCGTCCGAGGACGCGGGGATCGCGACCAAAGCGACGGGACCAATAATCGAAGGAAATGACGGCGGAGGGACTAGCTTTGAGTTTGCGATCGTCCGCGGCCGTGAGAAGGCGTCCCAGAGCGGGTTTAAGACCGAAAGCGCTGAAGGTCCAGCCGGAGACGAATTGGCGATGGGCTTTCTCCATCTCACCGTCGGAGGCGAAGGTGAGGTCGACACGGTCGGTCCACGAGGTGGCGATCAGTTCAGCGTCGTCCTTGACGGCAGCGCGCATTACAAGGAATTGCGGGAGTTCGTTGCTATCGCTATCGCGCTGCTCACCGCTCGGTCCGATGCCGCGCAGCACCATCGCGTAGAGATGATCGGGGTGAGCAATTGGAAGAGGACGGAGAAGCAAAGCATCAATCAGGCGGAAGACCGATGCGCAGCAGCCGATGGCGAGGGCAAGCGAGACGATCGCGGCGAGCGATGTGACGGGCCGCTTGCGCAATTGGCGGCAGCCGAAAATGAAATCGGCGCGCAGCGAATCGAGCGGCGCGAAAAGCTTCGTATCGCGGCTGTGTTCGTGGTGGCGGAGCGGCGAACCAAAGGATTGTCGAACTTCGGCCGGATCGCGGCCCGAGGCGACGGCTTCTTCGAGATGAGAGCGCAGTTCCTCATCGATTTCGTGGCTGAGCCGATTAGGGCAGAGAGCATTGAAGACGCGCGACCAAAGCGACATGTCAAGCCATCCTCAATACACGATCGACGGCAGAGGTGACGGAATGCCAGCGCTCTTCCTGAGCGGCGAGCTGCCTCTTGCCGGCGGCGCTGAGGGTGTAGGCGCGGATGCGGCGGCCGGTTTCACGTTCGACCCATTCGGCCCGGATCCAACCGGCTTCTTCCATGCGATGAAGGGCTGGGTAAAGCGAGCCCTCTTCAAGGCGAAGAACATCGTCAGATGTTTCGCGAACCGCGGACATGATGGCGTAGCCGTGGAGACCGGGGCGGCGGAGGAGCAGCTTGAGGACGAGTAGCTCAAGGGAGCCTTGAAGAGTATCGGGCTTACTCATGCATAGACAGCTTAATACATAGAACGCTGAGGAGCAAGGGAATCCTGCAAAGCTCGTAATCGGAGCAGCTCTTAAAGGCGTGCGCTCAAGAATTTGAGCGTTGAAGCAGTTTAAGCATTGTGCATTGATCGTGAGTGACGGCGCAGTAGCAATTGATATACCCTAGCTGGGCGACGCCTGCGGATTCAAGAGTTCCGGTATCCATTTTCCGAGTGCCCGACTACAGGGACGTGAGAAATCAGACCGTGAGCGAGATGCTTGAAGAGATGGAGTCACAGCATCGCAGCGAAACTGCTTTACCCGACTGGCGCCACGTTGCGGGGGTAACGACATCCCGAAGGAGAGCTTGATCGTACTCCGATCCCACTAACTCGGGTGCCTCGGCCATGCCATCGGAATACTGGGAATCAGTATTCTGGATCTCAAGGTAATTAGGTCGGTAAGGAAACCTGGAAGTTCGAGAACGTCAAGATCACCGTTGCCGAGAAGTCAGGGAACGAAAGCGGGCATCGTAGATTCCAACCTGCCGTGGGTCTCACTGAAACGTATTCGTATCCGGTTAATTCAAACCTCGCAGGGAAGAACGCATGAAGATCAAATGGAACTTTTTGGGAGTGTTGCTCAGTTTGGGACTAGCGATCACTCCTGGCTTGGCGTTAGGTGGTCAAAGCGGCTCAACAACTATCGATCCAGCAAAGAGCGGCAATTCCGACAATGAGATCACCCGCAAAATCAAGCAGGATCTTTCGCGAAACAAGTCATTATCTTCTTACGCACGAAGCGTGAAAGTCATGGCCGTCGGAGATCAGGTGATAGTTCGGGGTCCGGTTCGTAGCGAGAGTGAGAGGAAGACTGTTTTGGCGTGCGCAAAGAAGTATGCAGGCGAAAACAATGTAGTCGATCAGACGACCCTTGCCAAGTGACTGCGAAGCGGCCGAACGAAATCGCTGCTTCGAGGCTCAAGCAGCAGTCATTTCTCAAATGTCTCAACGTTGCCTTCTCGCCCAAAGTTTCCATGCGCCAAAAGCGGAGCAACCGGCTAAAGATTCCGGAGCAGCACGTCCAGGTGGTTTGCACGAACTGGTACGGCTGGGGGGTAGGGGTTCGGCTTCGATCAAGTAGAGCCCTCTGTATCCAACTTCCTTCGAAGTCTGAATCGCCTGGCCGAGTCGAATTGATTTGGCATGTATTTAAAATGGCTGCTTGTGGCCATCGCATACATGACGCGCAACCTGCCTCCCGCGCCGCGTTGTCCGGGAATGAGGCGACGTCGGGATTGCATTGCATTATGTGAGCGGCCTTTCCGAGTTTGCAGAGGGTCCGATTTAGAACGGGAATAGGCCATGGGCGACCCTTCCGCTGCCCAGCAAGGCGCTTTGCAGCCGAGCAACTCCGTCCGTAAAGCGGGTGACAGTCTGGTCATCGAGAATAGCCCGCTCGTGCCCTGAAGATCGCCGACGACGCCGCTCGGTACGGCGATTCTGCATGGTGGCGATTGAAGCCGGCGCGGAGCCATACGCGACTTCGGTCAGCCTGCCGGCGGAGGGAAGAGGCGTTCCTTTGGTGGCTTTCACCGGCGATCAGCTTTCGCAGCACTTCTCCCCATCGATAGCAGCCGGGAGGGCAGCGGGTGCTGCAGTAGCGGTGATAGCTCTGATCTGAAGACAATGCAGTAGCCGGTTCATGGTGCGCCGTGATCCTGTGAAGACTGTAGCCTGACTTGAACACTGGACGTACGTCTCAGAGCGGACTTCGCTACCGCAATGACTGGAGACCAATCCGTCGGGCGCCAAGAGCTTTTGGCCCGGCGGCCAGCGTACCGGTTACGCGGATGGATGGAAGAGCTGAATTTGCGTTACTCATGCGACGAATCAGATATGACTGTCCTGCTTCGACGCCGAAGTCCAGTGTTGGCCCGTTCCCTTGGGCGACGCGGGAACGATTTCGTTCTGTAACAACTTCAACGGCTGCTCCTGGCCAGGGATTCCGCAGATGGATTTGTCCAGGAGAACCAGCCTCAAGGATGATGTTCATTGGGACTCCATGCTGAATTTGCACATCCACTTTGCTTTTGCCCTGGATGTAAACGGTTCCCTCGACGTCCCAGTGCTTGGGCCAGGCCGGGGCGATCCGCACGAGCCCATCGTAGTCTTGTACCAGGCTCTCCTGCAGGGCCGCGGTAAGCACACCGACTTGCTCGACATAAAATTCAGTTCCCATGAATTGAGCAAGGCCGGAGGGATAGGCCTGATATCTCTCGGTTAAGTTTCGCAGAGCTAGTTCGACCTCTGAGGCGAGTCCGAGGCGCGCTGCCTGAATCGGATCAAAGCTCCAATCGTCGTCGAACTTGTTAGGGCGGCTGGCGTATGTTCGAACGCCTGTGTAGTGGAACTGTCCAGAGTCTCCGACGAGAGAGTATGGCCAAACGGGCTCCAGACCGATGTTTTCGGAGTTGTGGATCGCTGCGCCTCGGTCGTAGGATTGGGCGATGACATCTGTGCCGGACGAGCCATCGGAAGCTGAAACCGGGAGTTCCGGAAGATGAGACAGCGCGGACTCTAAGCTTGTGACGAGCTGCGGGTCCGTGTGTAAGATGCGCGCTGCACTGGCGACCGCCGGGAAGAACGACTTCATGGCGGAGAGATCGGTTGTGGGGTCATGCACGTCCCACTCATTCTCGTGCGCATTCGACGGATACATGTGTAACATGCCGTTTGCATCGCGCTTTGCGTACGCGAGCAAAAAGCGCGCGGAAGCAGCCATTACGGGGTAGTTGGATGCGAGGAAAGCGCGGTCCTGGGTGGCCAAATACTGTCGCCAAATCCACAGGGAAACTTCGGCCCCGGTGGAGAGTGTGCGGGCATTGTAATAGGGTTTCGATTCGGCGCTGCAGTTCACGCCCGGGTCGGGCAACCAGCTCTCGTTCTCATATCCCTTGCCGTTGAATCGCATGGTCTCAGGAACGCATGCGCCCGGTCGCCCGGCCATCTGGGCGGCCGTCCAAGCCTCGATATTTTGCAGGTTCTCCCGATAGAGACTGAAGTAGGAATTATTCAGCGCGAAAAGTCCAGCGCCTAAGTTCGCTGCCACTTGCATGCGCAGGTTCCAGTGCCAATAGGCGGATGGTCCCCACTTGTGTTCGTCGCGCATGGAAGAAAAGAGATCTCCGATTCCGGCTTGAGAGCCCGGTAAGCGCCCCAGGCTTTCGGCGGCGGCGGTGTAAAGATCGATGCAACGTAGATTTTCAAAGTACTCCGCCGCACCATCTTCGGATGTCATTTTCATCAGACCGGCTTGATGCCACAGATCGTTCCACCAGCTTTGGTGACGTGCAGCCGGAGCAGTCGCGTCAGATGTGAGCAATTCAGCGGAGCGCTTCCACTCCGGGGCTGCGATGAATAAGCGGAAAGAACCGTCGGCCTTGGGCCGGAAAGAAAGCTTAACAGAGAGAGGGTTCTGTACATCGGCGTGCAGGTCTCGAGCGTCGGCCGTGATGGCGGCAAGTGAGCCGAATGCTTCTCCAGAAGCTCCGGCTTCGCCTGTGTCCTTCCATGTTTCGGACAGCGTTGCTACGGATCCATGAAGCGCGGCTTGTGCCTTTCTTGGTTGCCAGAGATGAAGGATGGCGGTCTGCCGCGGGTCGGGGTTAGCGCCGGTTACATCGATGACGGCGGTGTCGGAATCGGGCTGAACATATACAGTGACCTTCAGTCCCCCGCCCTGCTCACGAAATTCGCCTCGGTACAGATCCAGCCGGCCGGCATAATCACTGGCATCGGTGAGCGACTTCAATCCAGGGAGGACGACCTGTCCCGGAGAAAGGCGATTGGGCAGCGTATCTGCGCGATTCAGCTGCAAAGTAAGGCCGTTTTCGGACCAGACAGCTACGCCGAGGCGACCGTTGCCGAGAGGCATCGCTTCTTCGCGCTTGAGATTAGGCCTTTGCATAACAATGTCGGAACGGCCTACTACGCTAGCAACATCAACGGCAAAAAGCTCGCTGGACGGCGCGCCAGATGGGAAGAATGCTAACGAAAACAGGAGTGTTTGAAGTCTATGCACAGAGTTTTTAGAGCCTATCTTACACATGAGATGAGGTCTGGGAGCTGCACGGGGACCCTGCCGTTTTCAATGTCGCTTTTCTGCCGCGCTCGTAACTGTTGATGCAGGTCGAGTTGTT
>CBAAAA010000005.1:0-28475 GCA_964658695.1 uncultured Solirubrobacteraceae bacterium
AAAGGGGGAAGCGACACCTAAAGGATGTACAGCCGAGCCGAGGTCGTGAATAAAACCGGGCAGAGTGATTTCTGCTGAAGAAGCGCCGCCGCCAACTCGGGAAGAAGCCTCGAGTACCTCAACCTGCATTCCGGCCTGGGCCAGGACGATTGCCGCGGAAAGGCCATTGGGACCGCTCCCGACAACGACGGCGCTATTCTCCATGTGCCTTTTGATTATGCGCGGCAGACCGGGCGTCGAGGTCGAGCTCGCGCCCGGTCGTGCTGCTGTCTAGCGTTGAATACGAGCTGAGCCACCCGCGGCCTGCGCCTGCACCTGCTCCAGCGTCGCCATGGTTGTGTCGCCCGGGAAGGTGGTGATCAAGGCGCCGTGTGCCCAACCCATGCGAACCGCCTCATCTTCGCTCAAGCCAGACAACAAGCTATAAAAGAAGCCGGCCGCAAACCCGTCGCCACCGCCGACACGGTCATAGACGTCAAGCTCCGCCGTCGGTGCCTGGTGTGTCTTTCCATCGATCCAGGCAACAGCGCTCCAACTGTGGCGGTTGGTAGAGTGCACCTCGCGCAGCGTGGTGGCAACGACCTTCACATGCGGGTGCTTGTTACGGACGTTATCCATCATGCTGAAGAAGGCACTCGGATCAAGCTTCGATTTGGCATGTACCTCAGGCCCGGGGATCCCGAGACCCATCTGCAGGTCTTCTTCGTTGCCTACCAGCACGTCTACGTTCTTGACGATCTTGTCGATAGTGGCAACAGCCTTGTCATGGCCTCCGTGTATGTTCCACAGCTTCGCGCGGTAGTTCAAATCGAAAGACGTGACAGCGCCAGCCGCCTTCGCTGCCTGCATACCTTCAATCGTCACCTCAGCGGTGGAAGGGGATAAAGCAGCGAAAATACCGCCGCTGTGAAACCATCGAACGCCGGAAGAAAAGATTTCCTTCCAATCGAAGTCGCCGGGCTTGAGCTGTGCGCCGGCTTCGTTGCTGCGATTGTAGAAGACCACCGGCGGCCGGACGCCCTGCCCCCGGTCGCTGTAAACGGTAGCCATGTTGGGTCCGTTTACGCCATCGTGCTTGAAGTATTTATAAAAGGGCTTCACGCCCATAGCGCGCACCCGTTCCGCAATGAGATCACCAATCGGGTAATCGACCATCGCCGTCGCTACGCCGGTGTTCAAACGAAAGCAGTTCGCCAGGTTCGCCGCTACGTTGAACTCTCCTCCGCTGACGTGGATCAAGCATTCCGTCGCTTTGCGAAACGGGATAATACCAGGGTCCAACCGGTTGACAAGCGCGCCCAGGGACAAAAAATCCAGCGCGCCTTTCTCCGGGATATTCATACCGTATTTCATTCTCTTCTCCGTTTATTGGATTGACTGATTCCCAAAGTCCGTATCCATCATAAGAGGAAGGTCAAAACAAAAATCTTACTCAGGCTTTTGCGGAAGAACTGCAATCGGACCCCAAAACGCAAAACAGACCTTCACGAATGTCAGAAATTCATCCAGGTTATCGGGTTTTCGAATGTAGCAGCTGGCATGCAGCTCATAGGCTTTACGAATCTCGCGCGGATCAGAAGACCCTGACACGACCACGATGGGTGTCGCGCAGAGTTTCTGGTTGACCTTGATCTCCTGCAAAACTTCGAAGCCGGATTTCTTGGGCAGATGGAGGTCTAAGAAGATCAGATCCGGATACGGCTGACCCTGATATTTAATGTCACGACGTAGATAAGATAAAGCTTCATCACCGTTATGAACGACCATGATACGGTCCATCAATCCTGCTTCGCGAAAAGCTTCTCTTGTGAGGAGAGCCATCGCGGGATCGTTCTCAATCAGGAGAATATCTAGCTCGCGGTTATGCCTGCCGGTTAGTTGGTCGTAACCCATCTACACGAGCGTAGCTGACGACACGGACTGATGATTCAGGGCATTGATCTGAGTGAGTATTGTCTCCACAACGAACTCTACTCCGGGCTTAGAGTTGATCATCACGTTATAGATCTCGCGCACCGGCCAGTTCTTGTCGAAGTATTTTTTCACAAAAGCCGCGCGATTCACATCGACTGTGTCGACCAGTCGCTCGGCCTCTGCTCTGGTCTGCCCGCGCCGCATGATCTGATTGACCTTTTCTTCGTGTGGTGCGTAAACGAAAATGCTGAAGGTGTCCTCCCTTCCGCGCAGGAACCAGGGCGCGCCGCGGCCAACCAGAACCGCGTTTCCTTTGGCTGCTATCCCGGTGATGATTCCTTCTGATAAATGGGCTAGATGGTCGGCATCCAGCAGCTCCAAGGTTCCGACGTGGGACTCCTCATAACTGCCCCGCATAAATATCTTGGCCAATCGATAGAAGGTCGGATCCAGCCGCTCCTCCCGCTTCTCGACCGCTTTCACGTCACACTTCAGCCGGCTCGCAATCTCGCAGGTGATCTGACCGTCCCAAAGGCGCCATCCCAACTTGTCCGCCAAGGCCTGAGCGACCGCTGAGCCGCCTGCGCCATACTCGCGTTCTACCGTAATATTCCTGATCATCGACACTCCCTCCTGTCAGAAGACTATTCTAGATCCACGAAATATATTACGAAACAGCTCCGTTTTGAAAAAGCCACAAAGACCAGACCACATGAGACATAATCGAAGTTCGTATCGGACCTGTCCCCGTACGCGCATCTTCTGATTCCTAGGAGTTTCCTATGTGGATCGTTCGCCTTGCCTTGCGGCGACCGTACACTTTTGTTGTTTTATCATTGATGCTTTTCCTGCTCGCGCCGGTTGTGATCTCACGGACGCCGACGGACATTTTCCCGAACATCGATATTCCGGTGATCAGCGTCATCTGGCAATACGCCGGTCTTTCCGCACAGGACCTTTCAGAGCGCATCGTCTATGTCTCCGAGAGACAGCTGACGACGACCGTTAACAATGTTGAGCACATCGAATCTCAGTCGATGAACGGTATCGCTGTGGTTAAGATTTTCTTCCAGCCGCACGCCAATGTGAACGCGGCCATGGCCCAGGTGACGGGAAGCATGCAAACCTCGCTGCGCCAGATGCCGCAGGGCACGACGCCTCCACTGATCATCAGTTACAACGCTTCGACGGTGCCAATCATTCAGCTTGCCGTATCGGGTGCGGGCATCAGTGAGCAGGCGCTCTATGACTACTCCAGCAACTTCATACGCCCGCAGTTGATCACCGTGCCGGGCACCGCCATCCCCAATACTTACGGCGGGAAACAGCGGCAAATTCAGGTGGACTTGAATCGCCAGGCGATGCAGGAGAAAGGGCTTGGGCCTTCTGATGTGGTCAACACGCTGGCTAACCAGAACCTCATCCTTCCGGCCGGAACGTCGAAGATCGGACAACTGGAATACGACGTCGAGATGAACGGCAGCCCGCGCACGGTCGCTGAATTGAACGATCTTCCTATGCGCACGATGAATGGCGCCACGATTTACATCCGCGACGTGGCGCACGTTCGCGACGGTTATCCGCCGCAGACTAATATTGTTCGCTCAGACGGAAGCCGCGGCGCGCTCATGTCGATTCTGAAGAATGGCGATGAATCCACAATCGACATTGTGGATGGCGTTCGCGCCCTGCTGCCTACCGTGCTGAGCGCTCTGCCACCGCAACTGACAGTGACGCCCATTGCGGACCAGTCGGTGTTCGTCAAAGCGTCGATCAACGGCGTGCTTCGTGAGGCGGTGATCGCAGCTTGCCTCACGGCAGTCATGATCCTGATCTTTCTCGGCAGCTGGCGAAGCACCATCATCATTGCGGTGTCGATTCCTCTATCGATTCTTTGTTCACTGTTTCTGCTGAGCGCATTGGGCGAAACCATCAACATCATGACGCTGGGTGGATTGGCGCTGGCGGTTGGCATCCTGGTGGATGATGCCACGGTCGAGATCGAAAACATCAATCGGAATCTGGAGATGGGCAAGGAGATTGAACAGGCTATCCTCGATGGCGCGGCGCAAATCGCAGTACCCGCCTTTGTGTCTACCTTGAGCATCTGTATCGTTTTCGTACCGATGTTCTTCCTTGCCGGCGTGGCGCGTTACCTGTTCGTACCGCTCGCGGAAGCGGTTTGTTTCGCGATGCTGGCATCTTACCTGCTGTCGCGAACCATTGTTCCGACAATGGCCAAGTATCTGCTAAAAGCGCATTCGCACCACCCCTCGCATGAGCCCATCCGGAACCCATTTACCCGTTTGCAGCTATTGTTCGAGAGCGGCTTTGAACGGCTACGGTTGTTTTACAGCAGCATGCTGACAAAGTGTGTCCAGCGCCAGGGCTTGTTCGTCGCCTGCTTCTTCCTGGCATGCCTGGGTTCCATGGTCGGGCTGCTGCCGTGGCTGGGACAGGACTTCT
Organism: uncultured Solirubrobacteraceae bacterium; assembly: GCA_964658695.1. Lineage (GTDB taxonomy): Bacteria > Acidobacteriota > Terriglobia > Bryobacterales > Bryobacteraceae > Bog-105. Next base: position 4,381 of record CBAAAA010000005.1, read on the forward strand.
TTCCGGCAGTCGATGCAGGCCAGTTGAAATTGCATATCCGCGCACAGACCGGCACCCGGATTGAAGAAACGGCCAAGCTGTGCGACCTGATCGATCAGAGCATCCGGCGGGTCATCCCTCCAGCGGAGATTGAAAACATTCTCGATAACATCGGGCTACCGTATAGCGGGATCAACACCTCCTACAGCAACTCGGGTGCTATCGGTCCCGCGGATGCCGATATTCAGGTTTCCCTGAATGAAGACCATGCGCCGACTGAGCAGTATGTGGAGAAGCTGCGAAGATTGCTCCCGGATGAGTTCCCGGGCGTGACGATGTACTTCCTCCCCGCCGATATGGTCAGCCAAATTCTAAACTTCGGCATGCCGGCTCCGATCGACGTTCAGGTGCTTGGGCCGTCGGTAGAGCAGAATCGACAGTTTGCGGATCGTTTGCTACACGAGATTCGCTACATTCCGGGGACCACAGATCTGCGTGTGCAACAACCGTTCAATCAGCCGAAGCTCTTTGTCAATATCAATCGCACCAAGACTCAGCAGGTCGGTTTCAGTGCGCTCAACGTTGCCAGCAACGTGCTTGTATCCCTAAGCGGAAGCTTTCAGACCTCACCGACCTTCTGGCTCAATCCAAAGAGCGGCGTGAGCTACAACATCGTTGCGCAAGCACCGCAGTACGAGATGGACAGCTTTCAGGATCTGCGCAATATTCCGGTTACGCTTGAGGGGTCAGCGACGCCGCAGATTCTAGGAAACGTTGCAGAGCTGAAGCGTGGACAGGGGCTGGGTACTGTATCTCATTACAATATTGCGCCGGTCATTGATCTCTACGGATCCGTGCAAAGGACTGACCTCGGGAGCGTGGCCAGGGAGATTGACGGGATTGTTAACCGCGACCGGCATCTTTTGCCGCGGGGATCCAGAGTGACGGTGCGCGGTCAAATCGACACGATGCGAAATTCTTTTCGCGGACTGATCGGAGGATTGCTCTTCTCGATTGTGCTGGTTTACATGCTGATCGTCATCAATTTCCAATCCTGGCTGGACCCGTTCATCATCATTGCGGCGCTGCCCGCCGCGCTCGCCGGAATTGTCTGGTTTCTGTTTATAACGCATACGACGGTAAGCGTTCCGGCACTGACAGGGTCCATCATGTGTATGGGTGTGGCAACGGCAAACAGTATTCTCGTAGTCAGTTTTGCAAAGGAACAGTTGCCTGACGCCAGCGATGCTTCAGAAGCAGCATTGCTGGCGGGAACCACTCGCTTCCGGCCGGTTTTGATGACAGCGCTGGCAATGATCATCGGTATGCTGCCAATGGCGCTTGGGTTAGGAGAGGGCGGTGAACAGAATGCACCGTTGGGACGGGCGGTGATCGGCGGTCTGAGCTTCGCAACCCTCGCGACCCTGTTCTTTGTGCCGGTCTTTTTCAGCATGCTGCACGGCAGCCGCAAGGCAGCTCGATGAGGAGATTCCGATCATTGCTGCTGGTGGCGGCGGTGCTGGCCCTGGCAGCGTTCATCATAGCGGCCGGTATAGTTCCCAGGCTGAAGCAGCGTGCGGAACTTCGCAAAGAGACGAACTATTCCGCAGCGCCCACTGTGACCGCTGTTCATCCAGCAAGACAAGCACCTTCTGAAGAAGTGGTGCTTCCCGGAAACATTCAAGCGTTCATCGATGCGCCAATTTACGCGCGGACCAACGGATACTTGAGGAGGTGGTTCTACGACATCGGTGCGCATGTGAAGCGCGGGCAGCTGCTGGCAGAAATAGAAAGCCCAGAGGTGGATAAACAACTGCAGCAAGCGCGTGAAGACCGGGATACAGCACAGATCAATTTAAAGCTGGCCCAAATTACCGCAGCGCGTTACACCGACCTGTTTAAGTCCGACTCGGTCGCGAAACAGGACGTGGATAACGCCGTACAGGACGCGGCCGCAAAGGCGTCAACACTGAAATCGGCGCAGGCGAACGTCGGGCGTCTGGAGGAGATGGTGAGCTTTGAAAAGCTCTACGCGCCGTTCGATGGAGTCGTCACTGTGCGAAACACGGACATCGGTCAACTGATTGAATCCGGGTCCGGCGGAGGACCTGGTCGTGAGCTGTTTCACGTCGCGGCGATTGACCGGCTCCGGGTTTTCGTCAACGTTCCGCAGGAGTATTCTCACGAAGCGAAACCCGGCATGCGAGTGGATCTCACAATCCCGGAGCTGCCGGGAAGACGTTTCCCAGGAACTCTCGCCAGAACCGCGCATGCGTTTGATCCAGCCACCCGTACCCTCCTGGTGGAAGTGGATGTCGTGAACAACACCGGCCTGCTATATCCCGGTTCCTACACCGAAACGCATTTTAAATTGAATGCGCGAAGCGCCACGTTCCTGGTCCCGCCGACGGCCCTGGTGTTTCGGTCGGAAGGGCTGCGATGCGCCACCGTGGTAAACGGGAACCGGGCAGCGCTGATTCCTGTGACGCTGGGGCGCGACTACGGCACGCAGGTGGAAGTGATTTCGGGATTGAATGAAGGCTCGATGGTGATTGAGAACCCGCCGGACTCGCTCGTGGACAACGAAGTAGTGCGCTTAGTGACGGCTCAGCATCCGCGGAAGACTCAAGACTAAAATCCGCAGATCCACGTCCAACAGTCGGCGTCCAATACACGATGGCGCCGTGCCCTACAATTCAGAATAAAGGTGTTCTATGCTGCTTCAAATCTCCTCTCCTGCAACGGCTGACGTTGACCTAAAGATGACCTATGACGCGGTCATTGTTGGCTCCGGCGCGGCGGGCGGCATGGCGGCTCACGTCCTGACATCGCAGGGATTGAAGGTGTTGCTTCTGGAGGCAGGGAAGCAGCAAGATACGGGGAAGATTCTGCATTCGATGGAGTGGCCCTATGAAAACCCCTGGCGAGGCAAGATGCCTCCCGGGTATCACGCTCTCACTCTGAACGAATATACGATTCGCAATCCGCCTTACGCGCAGGGTCCGCAATACAAGGACTTTAAGAAAGTGCTTTCGTATGTTCAGGGATGGGGCGGTTCCGATTACAGCAAGACACTGCTGGTGGATGAGAGGCAGAACCCGATTTCCGGGACCGACTACGCATGGGTGAGAGCTCGCGTGGTGGGCGGCAAGACGACAATTTGGGGTCGCTTGGCGCTGCGCCTCTCGGACTACGACTTCAAGGCGGCCAGCCGCGATGGGTTTGGCCTGGACTGGCCCATCTCTTACGCCGATATCTCGCCCTACTATGATCGTGTGGACCGTTACCTGGGCATATCGGGCCATCCGGAGAATCTACCGCAGATGCCGGATGGGGTTTATCAGCGCCCGATTAAGTTGACTGCTTCCGAACTGCATATGCGGAACACGCTGAAGGGCATGGGGCGCATGCTGACGCCCTATCGGGCAGGCGTGACGACCGACGGAGTGAAGCATAACAAGTACCGCAGCCGATGCTATGGGCGGGGCGCCTGCAATCGCCACACTGGCGGATGCGACATTCATGCCGCATTCGATTCTCCGACCGGGCTGATCCGTCCGGCGATGGATACCGGACATCTCACGCTTCGTCCGAACTCGACCGTTTACGAGGTCAGTGTTGACAAAAATACTGGTAAGGCGGATGGTGTCAGTTTTATCGACAGTGAGTCGATGAAGAGTTACAAGGTCAACGCAAAGGTGGTTGTTCTGGCCGCTTCCACGCTCGAGTCCGCGCGGCTGATGCTGCTTTCGAAATCGGAAAAGTATCCCAACGGCATCGGAAATTCGAGCGGGCACGTGGGGCATAACTTCTGCGAGCATCTGATGGGTCCCTCGGTGAGTGGTTACTGGAAGGACTTGGTCGGGAAGCCGCGCACGCTTGACGACGGGCGGCCGGGCGGCTTCTATATACCCCGTTTCCGCAACATTGCAGACAAGCAGTCCGACTTTATTCGCGGGTATGGGTTCGAAGGAGGCAGCGGCGCCACCATGGTGCCCGCCAGCGCTTGGGAGCCCGGCTTTGGAGAAGAGTACAAGAAGCATGTTCGCGACTATTCGGGAGCGATGTTCAGTATCGGTGGCTTCGGTGAAGTATTGCCGCGCTACGAGAACTATGTCGAGATCAATCCCGGCCTGAAAGACGCCTGGGGTGTGCCGGTCCTGAAATTTAACTACAAGTTCGGCGATAACGAGAAGAAAATGGCCGCCGATATGTACAACACGGGCCGTGAAATGTTCGAAGCCGCCGGGTTTGAGATCACGACTTCAAGCAAGGATCTGCAGTGTGAAGGCTGGTCGATCCATGAACTGGGAACCGCGCGCATGGGAAATGATCCGAAAACATCGGTGCTCAATCAATACCAGCAGTCGCATGATGTGAAGAACTTGTTTGTGGTGGACGGCAGCAGTCATGTCTGCGCCTCGGCGCAGAACCCCACCTGGACTATCATGGCTCTCTGCTGGCGGTCTTGTGAATATCTGTCGGAACAACTCAAACGGGAGGAGATCTAAGATGGACCCTACGCCGTTACGGAGCCGCAGAGATCTGTTCAAGACTCTTGCCGTGGTTGGCTTTGCCACCTTGCAACTGCCGGCCGCCGAGCCTGACAAGCCAGTCTTCTTCAACCAGCACGAATTCGCGACACTCGACAGGCTCACTGATTTAATCATCCCGACCGATGAGCACTCGCCCGGAGCCCACGCTGCCGGGGTGGCGAAATACATTGACTGGATCACAGCACGTGAAATAGAACCGGACGCCAAGTCTTCCTGGACGCAGGGACTGGCCAGCGTGGATGCGCTCTCCAGCAAGCTGTTCCAAAAGCTATTTGTGCAAGCCTCGAAAGAACAGCAGATTGAGGTGATGAATCATCTCTGCGGAAATAAAGGAGCGACCGCCGATCAGGAGCGTTTCTGGGGGCAACTCCGGGAAACCACGACTTTTGTCTACTACACCTCCTCCATTGGGATTCACCAGGACATGCAATATCTCGGGAATGTGATTCTTGAACAGTTTCAAGGCTACGATGCAATTTAAACCATTTATTCCGGTAGCGGGAGCGCTGCTGATTGCCTTGACCGCTAAGGCTCAGACTGCCTCTGCTCCCATGTCATCGGCGTCATCATCGAGCGGTGTTGATCTTACCGCAATTGATGCCACCGTCAATCCATGCCAGGATTTCTACGCCTATGCCTGTGGCAACTGGGTCAAGAAGAACCCGGTCCCACCGCAATACAGTGTCTGGGGACGTTTCAATCAGCTATCCGACCGCAATGAGGACGTTTTGCATGGCATTCTGGAAGATTCCGCAAAGAATCAGAAACGGTCTCCTCTGGACCAGAAGATCGGCGGCTTCTACGAAGCTTGTATGAACGAATCCGCCATTGATAAAGCCGGCGTAAAGCCTCTGAAAGAAGAACTGGAGCTGATTCAGAGGATCAGCGACAAAGACTCACTCACTAAGGAGATTGTGCGCCTTCATGATCAGAACATAAACGTTTTCTTTTCATTTGGCGCAAGTCCGGATGCGGATAATGCCCGGATGACCATCGCGAGTGCGGATCAGGGTGGACTGGGACTGCCGGATCGGGAGTATTACTTTCGCAAGGATGCGAAGTCGCAGGAGACGCGTGACAAATATGTCGAACACATAGCGACGATCTTTACTCTTTTAGGAGATAGCGGGAGTGAAGCCGGAGTGAAAGCTCGAGCCGTGGTGGCTTTGGAATCGAGTTTGGCCGGTTCAGCATTGAGCCGGGTGCAGCGTCGAGATCCGCACTTGACTCACCACAAGATGAGCGCATCGGATTTTGAAGCGTTAGCGCCCGCCCTCAACTTCAATCTTTACTTTGCAGAGACTAACACGCCGACCTTTACCCAAATGAATGTGGCGGTTCCTGATTTCTACAAGAACCTGAGCCGTTTACTCGAAACGACCGGCATGAACGACATCCGGAGCTATCTGACCTTCCACTATGTGTCGAGTTACGCGCCCAGCTTAAGTAAAGACTTTGTAGACGCCAATTTCAATTTTTACAGTAAGTATCTGACTGGGGCCCAGGAACTCCAGCCGCGTTGGAAGCGGTGTGTACAGGCGACCGACGCTAATCTTGGTGAAGCTCTGGGACAAAAATACGTACAGATTGCGTTCGCCGGTCAATCGAAGGAGCGGACTCAGGAACTCGTCAACCTGATCGAGCAGGAGATGCGGAAGGACATTCAGTCGCTCTCCTGGATGAGTGACGCCACCAAGCAGCAGGCGCTTGCCAAGCTGCACGGGGTCACCAACAAGATCGGGTACCCAGAGAAGTGGAAGGATTATTCGTCGGTCGAGATCAGCAAGAAGGACTACCTCAGTGACGTGCGCCAATCACGCGAGTTTGAGGAGCGCCGGGATCTTGACAAGATCGGGAAGCCGGTAGACAGGAAAGAGTTTGGCATGACCCCGCCGACTGTTAATGCTTATTACAGTCCTCTGCAGAACAACATCAACTTTCCAGCTGGTATTCTTCAGCCTCCGTTCTACAACAATGCCGCCGACATGGCGATTAACTTCGGGGCAATCGGAGCCGTGATCGGACACGAGTTGACGCATGGCTTCGATGACCAGGGGCGCCAGTTCGACGCGGATGGGAACTTGCGCGACTGGTGGACAACGCAGGACGCGGACGAGTTCAAGCAGCGCGCGGACTGCATTTCAAACGAGTACTCGGGTTTCAGTCCTATGGAAGGAGTGCACCTGGACGGCAAACTCACATTAGGTGAAAATGGCGCTGATAACGCTGGGATCCGGCTTGCATTTATGGCGCTGACCGACGCCATCCAACAGGGCCTGGTGAATCATTCCTCGCTGGACGGATACACGCCGCAGCAGCGATTCTTCCTTGGTTACGCGCAAGTATGGTGCCAGAATATCCGGCCTGAAGCGTCGCGACAGAGAGCTTACACTGACCCGCATTCTCCGGGACGGTTTCGAGTAGACGGCGTCGTGCAAAATACTCCAACCTTCGCCTCGGCCTTCGGATGCTCGGCGGGACAGCCGATGGTCTCCGCGAACGCTTGCCGGGTCTGGTGACGTTGATCCCTAAACTGAAGTTGATGAGAGTTATTTTCGGCTTAGTCTATGCACCGTTCTTAGTGTGGACCGCGCTCGCCCAGGGCCAGGGGGGCCTCGATCTGAACGCCATCGACAAATCGGCCGATCCGTGTGAGAGCCTCTATCAATATGCGTGCGGGAACTATGTAAAAGCGCATCCGATTCCGGCGGACGAGGGCAGTTTGGGGCGCTTTAACGAGTTGCAGGATCGAAATTTGCAGATCTTGCGCACCATTCTGAATGATTCTGCACAAAATCAGCAAAGATCGCCGGTTGATCAGAAGATTGGCGGTTTCTACGCTTCGTGCAGTAACGAAGCGGCGATCGAGGAGCGCGGCGCCGCCCCGCTTAACTCTGAGTTAAGCCGCATCGACAAGCTGACCAATACGACGGATCTGATCAGCGAAGTCGCGCGACTTCATCAGCGGCAAGTGCCGGTCTTTTTCAACTTCAGCTCTACACCTGACCCGAAAGATGCGCGCATGAATATCGCGGAAGTCGATCAGGGCGGCCTGGGACTGCCTGAGCGTGACTTCTACTTTCGGACGGATCCGAAAAGTGAGGAAGTGCGTCGCAAGTACGTTCAACACGTCGGTAAAATGTTCGAGCTGCTCGGGACAACTCCTGCGGAAGCACAGCGGCAGGCCTCCGTTGTAATGGAAATCGAAACCGAGCTTGCCAAAGCCTCACTCGATATCACGTCCATGCGAGATCCACAAAAGACGCTGCATGAGATGACCCCTCCCGAGTTAGAGGCGATTGCTCCGGATGTTCGCTTCGAGGAATTCTTTCGCGCCATTCAGGCTCCGGAGTTTTCCAAACTGAATGTCGGCGAACCGGACTTTGTGAAAGCTTTGAACACGGTGCTGACTGGCCGCAGCATCGAGGACCTCAAAGTTTACCTGAAGTGGCATTATGTGAACGCCAGTGCAAAACTGCTCCCCAAGCGGTTTGTTGACGAAAGCTTCTCGTTCTTTGGCCAGGAACTTTCGGGCGTGAACCAATTGCGTCCCCGCTGGAAGCGCTGCGTGAATGCAACTGACGATGAACTCGGCGATGCGCTCGGCCAGAAATATGTGGAGAAGACGTTCGGCAGGCAGGGGAAGCAACGCACGCTCGACATGGTACACGAGATTGAGCATGAGATGAGTCTGGATATTCAATCCATCGAATGGATGACGCCAGAGACGAAAAGCAGGCCGAGGTCAAACTGCAGGCAGTGGCGGAGAAGATCGGGTTTCCAGACAAGTGGAAGGACTACTCCACTGTGAATGTTGCCAGCGATGATTATTTTGGTAACTGGAATCGAGCGAACCAGTACGAGAGCCGGCGGGACCTGAACAAAATCGGCAAGCCTGTGGACCGGTCGGAGTGGGGCATGACTCCGCCCACCGTGAATGCCTACTATGACCCGACGCAGAATAATAGCAACTTCCCGGCTGGCATCCTGCAGCCACCGTTCTTTTCCAATAACGCATCCGACGCGGTGAATTACGGAGCCATCGGCGCGATTGTCGGGCACGAATTGACACATGGGTTTGACGACGAGGGCCGGCAATTCGACACCGACGGCAATCTGCGGGACTGGTGGACCGCCGAAGATGAGAAGCGCTTTAAGGAGCAGGCGAACTGCTTTGTAAAAGAGTACTCGGACTTTACTCCCGTTCCTGGCATCCACCTGAACGGGGAACTGACGTTGGGCGAGAATACGGCGGATAATGGAGGCATCCGGTTGGCTTATATGGCGCTCTTACAGGATCTGGCGAAAAAAGACAGATCACTGGCGGAGAACGAGGATGGGTACTCCGAGACGCAACGATTTTTTCTGGCCTATGCGCAGGACTGGTGCGAGAGCGTAAGGCCGGAACAGGCGAGGCTGGCTGCGCAGACCGATCCACATTCCCCGCCGCAGTTTCGCGTCGATGGAGTTGTTTCGAACATGCCGCAATTTGCGAAGGAGTTCGGCTGTAAACCGGCCAGCAAGATGGCCGCCGTAAAGACCTGCCGCGTTTGGTAAGCCTTCGAATACCTTATATAAATCTATGACCGAAACACTGACTGATAATCCGCTCCTTGTGGAGCGGTTCCCTATCCCGTTCCAGGCGGTGAAGGCGGAGCATGTAGAGCCTGCGGTTGAGGTCCTGCTCAAGCAAATGAGGAATCGGCTGAAGGACATGGCGAAACCGGGCATTCCGCGAACCTACGACAACATCCTGCTGACACTCGACCGTGTCACCGAGCCGCTCGATTACGCGATGGCGATTGTGAGACATCTGGAATCGGTCGCAACGACTCCAGAACTCCGGGTGGCTTACAACGCCGTCCAAGAGCCGGTCAGCATGTTCTATACCTCGATCCCGCTGGATGCTGAGTTGTGGGCCGCAGTAAAGGCGGTGGACGAGAGCGGCGAGAAGGAGCGACTCTCGCCGGTTCACAAACGCTTTCTGGCAAAGACCGTGTCGGGGTTTCGTCGCGCGGGCGCCGATCTGGACGAAACCGGGAAGAAGAAACTCGAAGAGATTGATGTCGCGCTGACCAAGGCCACAACCAAGTTTTCTGAGAACGTGCTGGATGCGACCAACGCGTATGAGCTTCTCATCACCGAGGAAGCAGGGCTAGCGGGTTTGCCCGAGAGCGCGAGGTCCGCAGCCCGCGAGAGTGCCAAATCGAAGGGCAAAGACGGGTGGCGGTTCACTTTGCAGGCGCCCAGTTATGTTCCGGCGCTAACCTACCTGGATGATCGATCGATCCGTCAGCAACTGTGGGAGGCTTCGAATTGCCGCGCCACGAGTGGAGAGTTCGACAACCGGCAACTGCTTACCGAAATTTTGAAGTTGCGGCGCGAGAAGGCGGAACTGCTCGGATATCGCGACTTCGCGGATCTGGTTCTTGAGGAGCGCATGGCGCACACCGGCCAGCAGGCGCAATCGTTTCTCGAGGACCTCTATCAAAAAACAGAACCATTTTTCCGGCAGGAGAACGAGTCGCTTGAAGACATGGGAAGGCGGCTGGATTATTCCAAGACTCAGCCCTGGGATGTCGGTTATGTGGCAGAAAAGCAGCGTCTGGCCCTTTACGACTTCGATGAAGAGGAGCTTCGCCCCTACTTCGAGTTGAATCGGGTTGTGGCTGGTATGTTCAACATCTTCAGCAAGATTCTTGGAATCAACGTAGTGGCGGACCTCGCGGTGAGTGGATGGGATGACGCGGTGCGTTACTACCGGATTGAGGATGCGGGTTCAGGTGAATTTCTGGGAGGCTTCTATTCGGACTGGTTTCCGCGAGAGAACAAGCGTGGGGGAGCCTGGATGGATTCGCTGATCACCGGTGATCCCGGCGACGGTCAGCCGCATCTCGGCCTGATCTGCGGGAATCTGACGCCACCGGTTGGTGAAACGCCGTCGCTGCTGACTCATCGTGAAGTGGAAACGATCTTCCATGAATTCGGACACCTGTTACACCACGCGCTCAGCCGAGTCCCGGTTCGCAGCCTTGCTGGAACGAACGTGCCATGGGACTTTGTGGAGCTGCCGTCCCAGATCATGGAGAACTGGGTGATGGAGCGGGAGGCGCTGAACTTGTTCGCCCGGCATTATCAGACCGACGAGCCGATCCCGGAAGAGTTGTTCGAGAAGATGCGAAGGGCACGCACCTTTCGCAGCGCGAACGGGCAGATGCGGCAGCTGGGATTCGGGCTGGTCGATTTGATGCTGCACCGCGAGTACACTCCGGAACGCGACGGCGACGTTCTAACCTACGCCCGGCGCATACTGGAGCGGTTTACTCCCGTCGAGTTGCCCGCGCACTATGGAATGATCGCCAGCTTTACACACCTGTTCTCGAGTCCGGTGGCGTACGGAGCCGGATATTATTCCTACAAATGGGCTGAGGTGCTGGATGCTGATGCGTTCGCCCGTTTCCGGAAAGAAGGCATCTTCAACACCGAAACCGGGCACGACTATCGACGCCACATTCTGGAGCAGGGGGACAGCCAGGATCCAGCACATTTGTACAGGAACTTCATGGGCAGGGACCCGGACGCTAATGCTTTGCTGGAACGACTTGGCCTGGTCGAAGCCGCTTAGCGAACAGAAAGAGACATGAGGGTTGATGCAGTCTGAAGACCCCGAGGAGTCACTCGGCCAGCTACTCGAGAAGAACGGGCAGTTGGTCGAGGACAACAACCGTCTTCGAGCCGAGCTTGAGCGAGCCGGCCGTGAACGCGATCGCTTGAAACAGGATCTCGAACAGGCGGTGACCACCGTCCAAGGTGCCAGACAGGAGCTTCAGGATTTCGTTTATGCGGCGAGCCATGACCTGAAAGAACCGTTGCGTTCCATCTCCTCCTATACGCAGCTGTTGCAGCGGCATGGGTCAGACCCCGAGCAAATGGCCGAGTACACCCGCTTTGTACTGGAAGGCGTTGCCGTTGCCAGCAAACTGTTAGAGCAGTTGTTGCGGCTTTCACGAGCGGGTTCAAACCCCAAGCGAAATTCCGTGAATCTTTCGGTTCCCTTGCAAAGTGCGCTGTACCGGCTTCAGGAACAGACTAAAGCCGTGCGTGCCGAAGTTCTGTGTCCCGCGTTGCCGGAGTTTTCCGTCGATGAGTCTCAGTTCACGCAGGTGCTGGAACATCTGATCGACAACTCGCTCAAATATCGAGGCTCAACTCCACCGCGCATTCAGATTTCCTGCGAGGAGACCGACGAGGGACTGCTGCTTCGAGTCGAGGACAACGGCGTAGGAATTGCCCCGGAGTTCCGGACCCAGGTATTCGCGCCCTTTAAGCGCCTTCATGGCCGGGAGATCCCAGGTTCCGGGCTCGGACTCGCTATCAGCCGGAAGATCGTCGAGGCCCATGAGGGAAGGATCTGGGTGGACGATAGTGCGAGCGGCGGTTCCAGGGTGAACATTCTCTTGCCGTACTGAGTCCGCCTCCAGGACCGAACCACCAGAATGCTATCGTTCATGGATGCTTGGCGCCATCCTGTCGTTCGTTCGGGTAGCTGGCTGCGACGACCTGTCCAGCCGTGCGATTCGGCCGAAACTGCTACTTGTGCTCACGATCTGGTGCGCAGGTTGCCTTACAGCGAGTTCGCAGGTCCGAGAACCAGCAGGCGGTGGGGTGGAACTCGGAACGTTGCCCGATCAATGGCCGCCAAGCGGACCGAAGTGCATGGAGATTCCGGATTGGCAGGTTCATGAATTCAACGCGAACCTGTACATCATTCGGCAATCGGGGTGCCTTGATTACGAGAAGCCATTCTTATATCTCCTCTTTGGTGATCGAAGAGGACTCCTGCTGGATACGGGATCGCGCAACTTCCCTGCAGCTGAGATGGTGGAAGACGTGGTCGGCAAATGGCTTCGACGCAATCACCGCACACACATTGACTTAATCGTCGCGCATTCCCATCCTCATTCGGATCACGTGGCGGGAGACGAGCAGTTGAAAGCGCTCAAGAGTCAGTCAATCACCATCGACTATGTTGCTCCCGGCATCGAACAAACCAAAGCTTACTTCAAAATGGGAAGCTGGCCTGAAAGTCCCGGCAGCGTTGACCTTGGCAATCGTGTTTTGGATGTAATTGGCATCCCCGGCCATAGTGAAGTCAGCATTGCATTCTACGATCGCCGCACGGGCATTCTTTTCCCAGGGGATAGTTTATATCCCGGAAGGCTGTATGTTCATGATTGGGGCGACTTTGTGAAGAGCACCCAGCGGCTCGTTGACTTTACCCGTGGGAAGGTCATCTCCTACATTCTGGGCTGTCATATCGAAGAAACAACCACTCCCTATTCTGATTACCCGATCGGCACAATTTATCAGCCTCATGAACATCCGCTTGCTCTTTCACGCGGAGCTTTGTTGGAGTTGAATGAGGCACTCGCCGAGCTAGGGGGCACGCCCACAAGACTGGCCCTCCGCGATTTTACGATCTGGCCAGTACCCGCAGATTCCCAGTTACATGGCGCATCCAAAGATCGTTTTGAAGCCCGTGAACAGGAACAGTTGCAACATATGTGGGATCAACCCGTTCATTGAACAGCAGTGGCAATCTTCTGACTATGGCATTTGACAAGTACAGTACAGAAATACTTGGCTTTTTAGCCTGATGTAAATTGACACCCCTGTTTCGACTGGGTTAGTATCGGTGAAAACTCGCTCATCGCGAAGCTCTTCGTCGAGCCGGAGCTCATTCAATGATGCTCCGACAGCCCGCAACGTTGGCAGTGCGGTCTTCGTGTCTTTGTAGCTAGAACATTCTCCAGGGAAGGCTTGCATACAGACCATATGAAGACTCGCCTCGTCCGAGCCTGTCTACTTCTTTTTTCCGGTTCTACTTTGTTTTCGGTAAGCGCGAATGCTCAGGGTACAACTTCCCTTAGTGGAGTCGTGACAGACGCGCAACAGGCGGCAGTTGCTGGAGCCACCGTGACGCTGACCGGGAAGGACAACGGGTCGGTGAGGACAACACTGACGCAAAAAGGAGGGGAGTACCGCTTTTCTCAAATCTCGCCCGGGACTTACTCGGTCATGATAGAGGACCCTGGTTTCGCTAAGGTGACGAACCAGAATATTCAACTTCTGGTTGATTCACCGGTTACATTCGACGCCAAGCTACAGATTGCGGGGACCAGCGCCACCGTTGAGGTGGTGGAATCCGTACCTCAGCTGAACACAACGAATGCCACGCTGGGCAATGCCTTTGAACAGAAGCAGGTGCAGGATCTACCGCTCCAAACCAGGAATGTTGTGGAGCTACTAAGTGTTCAGCCTGGTGTTACGCAGGACGGCGAAGTAATGGGAGCGCGGCGCGACCAGAACAACGTCAATCTCGACGGCGTAGACAGCAACGACAATCAAAACGCTCTATCCGGGTTAAATGGAACGTCTTCTAACCAAGGCTTTAATAGTGCTGTTCCCGTTCCTCTGGATTCTGTGATGGAGTTTCGTGTCACGGTGGCAGGCGAGGACGCGACTGCCAGCAGGTCTTCCGGTGGACAGGTTTCGCTGATCACACGGAGCGGAACAAATCAAATACACGGCTCCGCCTACGAGTACAACCGGAATACCGATTTCACCGCCAACTACTTCTTCAATAACCGCAGCGGCGTTTCCCGGCCACAACTCGTCCGCAATCAGTTTGGCGCACGACTAGGCGGTCCCATTAAGAAAGACCGACTCTTCTATTTTTTCAATTACGAGCGCCGGATTGATTCAAGTCAATCGAATGTGACTCAAGCGGTACCAAGCGATTCGCTTAAGAATGGGATTATCAACGTCGGGCTGGCAAACGGTTCGGTGGTTACTTTGAATCCCGCGCAGGTGAAAACGATCGATCCACTGTCTATCGGCGAAAACCAGGGTTTCCTGAAGCTACTGCAGCAGTTTCCCTCGGGCAACGATCCGCAGTACGGCGCCGATAGCGGCCTGAATTTCAGCGGCATCGTGTTCAACGCGCCCAACAAACTGGATAACCGGGTTTATGTGGCCAAATTTGACTGGATTGTAGATTCCGCGGCTAAGAATGTTGTCTCTTTCCGGGGGACGCTTTCCAATGAAGGCAATACAAACGCTGTCGCTCAGTTCCCCGGCCAGGCGGCCGCTTCCAATCTACTTTCCGACAATCGCGGTTTCAGCGCACGATATACGTCTACCATCACCCCAGCTTTGGTTAACGTCGCCACTGTCGGGCTTTCTCGAATTGGATACGGCATCACAGGGACTACCGGTACGGGGCTATATCTCGGTGATGTCAGTTCGCTTTACAACTACAATGAACGGCCGAACTCACGAATCAATCCGACCTGGAACGTGGCAGACGACATTACATGGACGAAGGGTTCGCACACGGTTACTGCCGGCTTAAATTTCCGAAACATTAACAACAACCTCAGTACCTATGCCAATTCTTACCCAAACTACTACTTCTCCCAAGGGTTGCTGCTGGGCTTGGGGGAGGACATAACGAACGATGTCTCGACGTACTTAGGCGGAGCCACGCTGGCGAACCCGTCCGCAGTCGCGAATGCCTTTGGACTTGCGCTGGGACTAGTGAACGGTTTGGGCGTGACATACAGTTACGGAGCGAACGGCCAGACGCTCCCGATCGGCGCACCGCAGGCATTCGATTTCATCACGCGAAGCTACGAAGGCTATGTTCAGGACACCTGGAAGACGACCAAGAAGCTGACGCTGACGTTTGGCGTTCACTATCAGTACGACACGCCGCCCTACGAAGCGCGTGGTCTGCAGGTTGGTTCCACGCCCGGAGTGGATCAGTATTTCGCGGAGCGCGTCTATGCGCAGGCAAACGGGATTCCCAATAATCAGCTCCCAAATGGCGGCTTGCTGAGTTACTCCCTGAACGGTCCCGAGAACGGAAAACAGAGTTGGTTTAAGAAGGACACCAATAACTTTAGTCCGCGCCTTGCGATTGCTTACGCAGCAACTCCCAAGACGGTGATCCGTGCGGGCGCGGGAATGGTTTATGACCAGTATGGCAACGATCTGGTGGCGAATTTCTCAGCGCTTGGGTCGGCAGGTTTGTCTTCCAGCCTCGGTTTCCCGAATTCCTACAATTTCTCCACCTCGCCGCGATACAACGGAACGTTTCCTGCTCTACCGGCCGCTCCCAGTGGAGGCTTTCCCTTCACACCCCCTTATGTGTCGTCTATCTCGGGAACGCTTTACGGAATCAACCCGAACCTTGTCGATCCTTATTCGATTTTGCTTAACCTGAGCGTTTCGCATGATTTCGGCCATAACTTCGTTCTGGATGCCAGCTATGTTGGCAGGCTATCGCGCAAACTGCTGGCGCAGGAGGACGTGTTTTCGCCTCTGATCTACTTCAAGGACAAAGGAAGCGGACAGACCTGGGTGCAGACCGATACCGCCATGCGAAACCTGTCCAATAGCGGTGTTACTCCCGCTGCAGTGATGGCCAATCCATCACTGGTTCCGACGAACAAGTTCGTGGAGGATATGTTCCCCGGGCTGGCGAACCAATACTTCAAAGGGAGCGCCTCAGCCAATTACTTTTACGGGATTTACGGCGTGTATGGCGGAAGCGATCTGGACAATCTAAATTCCCTCGATCGTTTGAACGCTCCGAATTGCATCACGATTACCGGTTGCTATACGTTCTTCGCTCCGCAAGGTAGCTCTGATCCGACTTGGACTAACGCGGCCAACGCTGACTATCACGCGCTGGCTGTCACGCTGCATCACAGTCTGGCGAGTGATTTGTCCTTCGACATCAATTACACGTGGTCTCATTCGATCGACAACGTCTCGTCGCCGGCGGACAACTCGGGACAGTTCGGAGGCGATATTCAAAACGCCTTTATGCCAGGACAATCGCGCGCATCTTCCGACTTCGATATTCGGCATCTATTCAGTGCGAACATCCTGTATCAGCTTCCTTTCGGGAAGGGCAAAAAGCTTTTCAGCAACGCGCCCCGCTGGGTGAATGAAATCATTGGGGGGTGGCAGGTTACGTCGCTCGTTCGTTTACAGTCCGGTCTACCACTTACCGTAAGCGGCGACTTAGTTTTCCCCACCAACTACTGGCAGGCAGCATTGGCTTATCCAACGGGGATCATCCCAAACACGGGAGGCGTGAAGACGGATCAGAACGGCAATCCAGGGCTGTTTGCATCCACGACCACCATCGACAGTTTCGCGGATGAATACCCGGGTCAGTCAGGCGCGCGGAACATCCTTCGAATGCCGATGTTCCGGAATGTTGATCTTGCCGTTATCAAAGACTTTGTCTTACCGTGGGAAGGTCACATGCTCGAGTTCCGCGCTGAAGCCTTCAATGCGTTTAATTTCGTCAACTTCAATTACAACAACAGCAACGGCAATTACGGAAGCTTTACCGGAAGCAGCGGCGTCTATGCAAATGCAAATTCCGGTGCAATCAATAACCTTTCTCTTCTCAATCCGCAGACGTTCGGCGAATTCACCGCGACTTCAGACCCGCGAGTCATGCAGTTGTCGCTTCGGTACACGTTCTAATTGTTGTGTCCGGAGACGGAGCTGATGGCCTCTGGACTGAACTTCAATTCCGTACCTAACATATAGTTCGATAGCCATAGGAAGCCGCCGCCAGCGCGGATCGCGTCGCCGCCGGTCCCAACAAACTGTTGTTCCACCCGGTTAGTCTTGGGATTAATGCGTGATATGGGGAAGCCAAACGCGGTGGCCCAGACTGAGCCTTCACCTGCTGAAATGTCCCCGCCCTCACCGGGGATTCCGACTGCGATGGTCGCTTCTACTTTGTTGCTGGCAGGGGAGAGCCGCGTGATCGATCCGTCTCCCTGATTCAGAGTCCACACAGCTCCTTCGCCCACGCTGAGAAACCGCGGTTTGGGACCAACTGGAATTTTCGCGACGACTTTATTGACGGCGGGGTCGACACGCACGACCAAGTCTTGTTTGGTGCAGGTGACCCAGATGCTGTCAAAGCCGAAGGCAGGGGTGTAACAACCTTCGGGAAGAGCAATCTTTACGGCCACACGGTTCGTTTGCGGATCGATTCGCGCGAGCGTGCTCTTATCATCGGCAAGTACCCAGGCACTATCCCCACTGATGGCAATCCCACCCTCAGAATCCGCGATTCCGGTGCGGAGAGCAGCTGTAATCTTCCCAGACTGAAGATCTATCCGAACAATGCTTTGGTCCCCGCAGGTCGGTACCCACAAGCTTCCGAATCCTATCGCAAGGCCTGAGCACGGCTTATTTAGTCCAGGTATCACCTGCACTATTGCATCTTTCTGGCGATCGATCCTGGTGATGCTGCCTTTCGGCTTGTTGGAGACCCATACACTGTCGCCTACGGCGATCCAATCGGGTGAACCGGGAATTACAAACCTGGCACTCGGGGTGAGGCGCTCAAGCGGAATTTTCACACCCGGCGTGGACACTCCGGGTTTGGGTGGCGGAGCCGAATTTTGAGTTTGTCCTTTCCAGCCGCTCTTCCCGAGTGCAGCGCTCGCAAGGCTTAGCAGGCACAATGCCGAGAAAGTGTTCATTGTCGGCCAGTATAAATTGCTTGTTGTTCTATCCCGGCGAGTTGCCCTTAAAATCGCAATTACGCGCGCTCTGCTGCCTGCAAATTACCTCGAAAACATGCTAATTTATAGGGAAGCCAGACAGTGTCGACCCGTCCGCGACGCGCTCACAACCTGCCCCACGCAGCCCCGTCTTGTGACTCTGCGCCAATCCTAAGGAAATCCTCCTAGTCAATGAGAGATCGTACGCGAGCTTTTGCGGGTGTTGGATTCGTGCTTGTCGGCGCATTTGGATTCGTTGCCTCTGCCCACCAGAATCTGTCCAAGGACGCGACATCATCGACCGGTTACTACGAGACCAAAGTCCAGCCTGTCTTTGCAAAGAACTGCTATGGTTGCCATGCCTCGGCGGCAACTTCGGGCCTACGTGTCGACTCGATGGAAGGCCTTCTGAAAGGCGGAAATTCAGGTCCGGCAGTAGTGCCCGGTAATCCAGACAAAAGTCTCTTGATCATTGCGGTTCGCCAGACGGACAACGATTTGAAAATGCCCAAGGGCGGCAAACTGAAGCCTGAGGAAGTGGCCACGCTGGAAGAGTGGGTCAAAATGGGAGCTCCTGGTCCGGCCGAAGCGGCGGGAAAGCAAGGTTCGTCGAGCGTCGGCGTCGTCGCTCAGCCGATCGATGGAACGCATGGCGGCGTGCCCGCAGCGTCTCCGGCGGGAGATTTTTTTGAGACACGAGTTCGTCCTGTATTTGCAGATAATTGTTACTCCTGCCACAAAGACTCCGCAAGCGGAGGACTAAGGGTGGACTCTCTGCCGGCACTTCTGAAGGGCGGCAATTCAGGGCCTGCGATAGTTCCCGGTGATCCCGAAAAGAGTCTGCTGATTCAGGCAGTACGTCAATCCGGTCAGTTGAAGATGCCGATGGGCGGCCACTTGAAGCCTCAGGAGATCACGGTTCTTGAGGATTGGGTGAAGATGGGCGCGCCCTGGCCCACCTCCGCCACGACAGCCCCAAGTTCTACTGGTCCGGTTATTACGGCTGAGCAGAAGAACTTCTGGTCGTTTCAGCCGCTGCAGAAGACGCCTCCTCCTTCGGTCTCCGACAAGAAATGGGCGAGCACAGATCTTGATAAGTTTGTCCTGGCGAAGCTGGAGAAGGAGGGCCTGAGACCGGTCGCCGCAGCCGACAAAAGGACTTTAATTCGTCGAGCTACATTCGACCTCACCGGACTTCCGCCCACTGCGGATGAGATCGAGGCATTCCAGAAAGATCAGTCGCCGAAAGCTTATGAGCGCGTTGTGAATCGTCTGCTCGCCTCCCCACGATATGGAGAGCGCTGGGGCCGGCACTGGCTCGATGTAGTGCGCTACGGCGAAGACGACGTTCGGGGCCTGGATCCAATGGGCCGGGGTTATATGCCCTGGGACGGTGCGTTTTTCTATCGCGACTGGGTCATTAAAGCGTTCAATGACGACATGCCCTACAGCACCTTTGTAAAAGCGCAACTCGCAGGGGATTTGGTGAGCGGCAACGATCGCGAGAAGTTCGTTGCCGGAACCGCCATGCTTGGGCAAGGGCCTTGGATCTGGGATCAGGCCGAGCCGGTCCAGGGGCGCGCGGACGAACGGAACGAGCGTGTGGACATGGTTACCCGTGGTCTGCTGGGTCTGACCGTGGCATGTGCCCGTTGTCACAACCATAAGTACGATCCGATTCTTCAGAAAGACTATTACGCGCTGATCGGAGTGTTCGCAAGTACGACTTACAATCCCTATCCCGT
Source organism: uncultured Solirubrobacteraceae bacterium (assembly GCA_964658695.1). Lineage (GTDB taxonomy): Bacteria > Acidobacteriota > Terriglobia > Bryobacterales > Bryobacteraceae > Bog-105. The sequence goes on from CBAAAA010000005.1 coordinate 24,265, forward strand.
TAGCTCTGTAGCTACCGTTATGGCGTGGCAGAGAAAGCAGGATCAGTTGATGGCGCTACGGAAAGAGCAGCGCGAATTCACTCAGGCTGAGTCGGATCAGCTCTCTGAGATCCTTGCTTACCAAACCTCGAAGTACATGGTAGCCGCCTGGCGTGTGAGCGGTGATCCAAAAATGCCGTTGGATGCCGCCGCATTGAAGGACAAATGCGATCCCGAGATGTTAGAGCGCTGGGTGGATTATCTGAAGACACCCAAGAAACAGTATCCCTACCTGCAGGATTGGCAGGCAATGGTTGCTGCCGGCGGAACTGAGGATCAGGCGAAGGCTCTTGCTGGCGACCTTCAAAAGAGAATCCTTGCTGTTCTGGCGGACGAGAAGAAGATTAAAAAAGAGAACGACATCATCAAAGCTAAGGCAGATGTGCCGGAGCGGTCCGAACGCGATGCCAAACCGAGCGAATTCGAGACCGACGACCAATTCTGCCCAGGATGCAATCTGGAGTTGAAGGCCCTCCCCACAGAGAGTGCCAACTTCTACGTCGATCTGTTCATTCGTTCCATTAACGCCTCGGACGATGAGCACGCTAAGCCGGGTTTGTTTGTATTCCGTGGCTGGGCTCTGACGCGGCGACTTAGCCCGGAGTGGCAGGAACACATCGCAACACTTGATAAGCAGATAGAGGATCTCGAAAAAGCAGTAAAGGACACCAGCTTTCCATTTATCCATGGCGTGGCGGACAAGCCGAAGCCAGTAAATGTCTCTGTTAATCTGCGGGGGAATCCCCATAACCTCGGAGACGAAGTTCCTAGGCGGTTCTTAGAGGTGCTTTCGCCTGGTCTCGCGAAACCATTTACGGGGGGTAGCGGCAGGCTTGAACTTGCCAGCGACGTCGTTAGCAGCGGCTTGGCTGCGCGCGTGTTTGTCAATCGCGTCTGGAAATGGCATTTTGGGACAGGCATCGTAAACACACCGGATAATTTCGGCAAAGCGGGCGACCCTCCAAGTAATCCGGCGCTGCTCGAATATCTGGCGAATTTCTTTGTGCAGAACGGAATGTCGGTCAAGAAGCTGCAGCGGGAGATTATGCTGTCTTCCGTGTACCGTCTCTCGAGCGATGACTCAAAACAGAATGACGAGAAGGATCCAGCCAATCGGCTTTGCTGGAGATTCAACCGTCAGAGACTCGATGCGGAGGAGATCCGGGATTCGCTGCTGTTCGCGGCTGGTGATCTTGACTTAAAGAAGGTGGGCGGCCCTTCGAGCGCATTTACGGATGACAATACCAGAAGAACTGTTTACTGCAACATCAGCCGTTTCCGGATGAACAATTTTCTTCAGGTTTTTGACTTCCCGAATCCTTCGTTCACCGCGGAACAGAGATTCAGCACTATCGTGCCTTTACAGCGTCTGTATTTCATGAACAGCGGATTTGTGTACAAACAGGCGGAGTACGTGGCAAAGCGTGTGTACGCCGCCGGTGACGACCAGGCTCGCATCCGGGAGGCATATCGGATTCTTTTTGGACGCGGCCCTAGCGAGAAAGAACAGCAGTTAGCGTTGAATTTCTTGCACAATACGCCGGATCTGAAAGGCGAAACCATCTCCGGGCAGCCCTCGACTGCATGGAAAGAGTATGCTCGTGTGTTGCTCAGTTCTAATGAATTTGAGTTTGTGAACTAGTGCGAGAAATGGGGAAGGAAAGATGACGAATCTCTATGCGACATAACAATCCTGCGCAACCAGTTTCACGTCGTGAGGCCCTGTGCAGAATGGGCGGCGGCTTCGGAATGTTGAGCTTCGCGAGTCTGGTCGGCTCCATCGCCAATGCTGCGGAAAAGAACGGGAGTGCGCCCGCGCCCTGGCTGATCGACAAGCCGGATTTCAAACCAAAGGCGAAGCGGGTCATTTTCCTGTTTATGAACGGCGGTCTGTCGCAGGTGGATAGCTTCGATCCCAAACCTGCCCTGACAAAGTACGACGGGCAGCCCATGCCTGGGGGCGTTCTTTCCCACGAGCGCAAGGTCGGAAATCTGATGAGGTCGCCGTTTACCTTCGAGAAATACGGCCACAACGGAACGGAAGTGAGTGAGCTGTTCCCCCATCTCGGGTCGATCGTTGACGACCTGTGTATTGTGCGTTCGGTGTACACGGACATTCCGAACCACGAGCCGGCATTGATCATGATGAATACCGGCGCAAATGTCACCGGCCGGCCTTCGATGGGATCCTGGCTGACCTACGGCATGGGCACCGAGAACCAGAACCTGCCGGGTTTTGTCGTGCTCTGTCCAGAGGTACCCACCACCGTTGGACCCCCATTATGGAGCGCTGGATTCCTGCCACCAGTTCATCAGGGAACGTATATCTCGGACAGCGACAAGGAGCGGAAGTTCGACCCTGAAAAGTTGATTCCAAACATCCAGAACAAGCGGTTCGATATGGACCGCCAGCGGAAAGAGCTGGATCTGGTGGCGAAGCTGGATGAATTACAGCTGCAGGATCGCGATCCGCAGCTGGAAGCGACGATCGCCTCGATGGAGACGGCGTACCACATGCAGACCGAGGCTCCTGACGTTTTTAATGTAACGAAGGAGAGCGAGGCGGTACAGAAAATGTATGGCGAAGGGAGCACGGCGCGCGGATGCTTAATGGCCGCGCGGCTGGTGGAACGCGGCGTTCGAATGGTGCAGGTGTATTACGCCAAGGGGGACCCTTGGGATCACCACTTTGATATCCAACTCCATCGCAAGAACGCCAAGGATTCTGACCAGCCGTTTGCAGCGCTCGTGAAAGATCTCAAGCAGCGCGGACTGCTGGACGAGACGCTGGTAGTCTGCGGCTCAGAGTTCGGACGCACACCGGTTGTCGAGACCGGCAGCGGCTTCAACGGCGGCCAGACGCATGCCGGGCGTGATCATAACCCGCATGGCTTCAGTATCTGGATGGCTGGCGGCGGGGTGAAGCCTGGCATGGTATACGGCGCCACGGATGACTTTGGCTGGAAGGCCATTGACAAGCCAGTCCATGTTCACGATATTCATGCGACGATTCTTTATCTCTTGGGCATAAATCACCTGAAGTTGACTTATAGATACAGCGGCCGCGACTTTCGTCTGACGGACGTCGCCGGGAACGTCATCACGGACCTTGTTGCTTAAGGGTGTGCTGAAATCGATTCTTCTGATCTGCTGCTGCTTGTCGCTAATGGTGGGCGAACCCGCGTCCAAGGTCAGCATCTACGACTTCAATCTTCCGGATATCGACGGAAAAATGGTTTCCTTCGCCCAGTTCAAGGGCAAGGTCCTTCTGATCGTCAACGTAGCGAATAAATCAACTTACGCTGTTCAATACTCCGGCCTGCAAGCCTTGTATCAGAAGTACAAGGATTCCGGCTTAGTGGTCCTCGGCTTTCCCTCCAACGACTTCGGTGCGCAAGAGCCGGACAACGAAGCAAGTATTAAGTCAGTCTGCGAGGAGCAGTATCATGTCACGTTCCCTCTCTTTTCGAAGCTCGCCATTCGAGGGGATGAACAAACGCCGCTGTTCCACTACCTGACTAAGGAAGCTGACCCGAAAATCAAAGGCGACGTTCACTGGAACTTTACAAAGTTTGTCGTCGATCGCAAAGGTAAGCTAACGGCGCGATTCGAACCGGACATACAGCCGGATGATCCGGACTTGATAGTGGCTATCGAAAACGCTTTCGTTGCGAAGGAGAGCCCGGCTAACCAGCAAACTCCGCCAACTCCTCCTCCAGTCGACCTCCCAGAGCGGCAGACTCGAGCTGGTGAATGATGCGCGTCAACTCTTCTTGCATCGGGTAACCATCCGGCCGGCGAATGTAATCGGGAATCTGTAAGTCGAGTGCTATCCGGGAACAATCCGCAGTGCGGTCCTTCGCTATGAGCAGCACACGACTCCCGAGATACACTGCTTCCGCAAGGTTGTGCGTAACGAATACGATCGTCTTTCCGGTCTCCTTCCAAATGGAACGGATCAAGCGCTGCATAGCGGCGCGCGTACTGGGATCCAGTGCGCTGAAGGACTCGTCCATCAGCAGGATCTTCGGATGCATGATAAGCGATTGCGCAATCGCCACCCGCTGCTGCATTCCTCCCGATAGCTGGTCCGGGTATTTCCCCGCGTCACGCTGCTGTAAGCCTACGTGCCCGAGCATCTCCGACGCCTCGGCATAGATACGCTTGCGGAC